>CALBCY010000232.1 GCA_937927195.1 uncultured Chitinophagales bacterium | reverse complement strand
TACTTTTTTTCTCCACCAAAAACTTCAGCAATGAAATGAGCAACATGCAATTGATGTTTTTTAGACATGCCTTTGAAAATAGGTTTAATACAATTTAAACAACCAAATGTCCGACATAAATGAAAAAAATCATCCAATCCCGTCGTTAAAAAGCCTCGCCGTAGCATATGGCTATGCCTGCGTTTTTTGCCTTGGGCTTGAATGATTTTTCTTTCATATCCAGTCAGACATTTGATAGTACAAATTGTATAAGCAAATCATCTTTAACTACTTTTTCATAAAAATGACCAATCATGTTTTCAATAGCCTCCATTCCACCAGCCCATTCATAAAGCGTTGGAATTGTTTTTTTTTGCTTTTCCATGCGGTTGAATTTAGTATTTAATAATTAAGTTTCTACCAATTGTTTTCATTAAACATTTCAGCTATTCTTAGCTACCCACCTCTATAAGGTCTAGTCATTCATTCGCTTTCCTTCCATTTCTTGTCCGCCTTGGAACAAAGTTAAACTTTCGACTTTTCCTTTTTTGTCTTGGTTAAATTTGATTTGTGCATTGACTTCTTTTAAATAAAATTCAGTATTTGACTTCGCATGAATATCAAGTTTTGGTTGACCTGTTGCTTGAGCACTTAACTGATTGTCTTTTTTGCTGATCGTAAGGACAAATCCCGGTTTCAATTCGTAATTCCCAACATAGCTTTCTAATAGGTCATTTGGAACACTGACTTCTTTTACAATGTCTGCTGTCCCCACACCCAATTTTTTCAACATGTCAATTCCATTTTGATTGCCGGGGTTCATTTCAATGGATTTCTTGTAATTCTTTATAGCAAGATCGTTCTTTTCTAAATTCATCAATGCCTCAGCATAGCTATCGTAGGTGTTAAAGGATTCTGGAAAAGCTTCCACATTTAGTTTTAAAATTTCAGCAGCCTCTTCCAATTTATTAGATCCCATCAATTGGTAGCCAATGTTATTCATTTCATTTTCAGATAAGTTGTAAGTATCGTCTTCTTTTAGTTTGTTATAAAGCTTTAATCCTGATTCCATTCCATTCTTGTTCACCATTTCAAAAACTTCGTAAGCAACAGATTTCTTTGGAAGGTCGTAGGGCTTGTCATACATAATGCCTCTAATCGCTTGGCTTATCCGGTAAAGGGGAGCGCCGCCTGTATTGTTCAATAAAACAATCAAGGATTTATCCGATGGAGCTCTTGAGATGGTCGTGTTAAAACCATTGATTCCACCGCCATGTTCAATGATTTCTATACTTTCCTCACTGTTTCCAATCTTTCCGGTTCCTGTTCCCCAACCATAAGCATAATGACCTTCTCCAGATGCTATGTGTGGTTGAAAATATAAATCCATGTATTCTTGAGGAGCTAATTTGCTTGTATACAATGCTTGATCCCAAAGATATAAGTCTTCCACAGTTGAATACATTGAACCTGCTGCATATGGAATGGACATGTCTAAATAATTAGCGTTGATAAATGAGTTTCCATCTTTTTCATAGCCAGTTGCACGATTTTTTAAAATGTCCTCATGATTGTCATAACCAGTATCGTTCATGTTCAATGGTTTGAATATTTTTTCATGAAGCAATTCTTCATAAGACATGCCGCTTAATTTTTCAGCTATAACTCCTAAAAGAAAATAACCCGAATTACTGTAGCTAAATTTTTCTCCTGGAGTGAATTCCAAATCCATTTCATCAAACTGTTTAACGAATTCATCGGTTGTATATGGATCGCGACTGAGCTCATTGAAAAATCCTGGAAAGGAAGTGTAATTGGGTATTCCAGCAGTATGGGTTAATAAGTGATGTGTGGTTATTTTATCCCCATTCTCTTTCGGATAGTCTGGAAGATAAGTGCTGATAGGAGCTTGTAAATCTAGTTTTTTGTCCGCTGCCAATTGCAAAATTAGCATTGCTGTAAACTGTTTGGTCACCGAACCCAATCTATGTTTGGTATTTGGTTCGTTGGGAATGTCCCATTCCATATTGGCCATACCAAAGCCTTTTTTGTAAAATACTTTTCCGTTTTCTGATATCAAAACAGAGCCATTGAATTGACCGTAATCCAGATACATCGTCAGTAATTTATCTAACTGTTCGGTTTTGCTTTGGCCGTAGGAAAAGCTAAATGAAGTGAAAAATAATACGAGTCCTATCAACAGGAATTTATGGATGTTTTTTGAAGATTGAGGCATAGTGTGAGGTTTTTATTTCGGGTGTTATTCGATTTTATTTATTCATTATCTTTTGAAGGACTTTTAACTTGTCAATTGACAGTAAAAATAGATAAGTAAAGAATATTCCGAACAGCATTATTGTAATTAAGGCCAAATAGTATTTTATCGTCCACTCAAAAGCAACTTTGATTCGGTGTTGCAAACTTATCTTTTTTTCTTTCCCTTCGATGAGAGAAAATCTAACGGTACAAAACTCATTTTCATCATCAAAATTACCGAGGCTTACGCCCAGTCCTTGCAATTGTTGTTCAATATCTAATATACGGTTTTCTAAGTTTATATACTCTTCAATTTTTCCACCTTTGGATTTGAGTTCTATCAAGGAGTTTCTTATTTTTTCCAATGATGATTTTTTGGCATTGAGTTCTTTGTACTCATTGGTCTTGTCTTTTTTGATAATGCTTTTGGATTGAACCTTGCCAATTTTTACCAAACTTTGATAGAGGGCATCAAAATTCTCTGGGGGAACACCAATCAACATGTTTAATTTTCTGTGACCTGGATTTCCTTCTTTTTTTTCAAATTGTATGAGTGATTTATAGTTCGTAACTTCTTTTCTGGCTTGTTGTTCTTCCTGTTCAAATTCTGCAGATTTGGTATTTATTTCCGCGATTTTTTCATATTTCTGATCTACTCTGACGGCGCTTTTTGAAGCAACAGATGACTTGACTTCATATTTTTTTGTAGCATAATTTTTTCTTGAACTTGAAATGTTATCAAAGAACTGAGTTTGTCCTTGGCCATCATTTGTTTTTAGGCTATATCCATACCAAAGTCTAAAAGCAAACATTATTACAAAAATCGCAACCAGAAATATGATTACTCTTTTCATTCTGTTATTGAAATTTTTATTCATTTAGGGATTTAATTGAGCTTGGTATAAATCGATACTTTTTATGAATAAAAGATTTATTCGCTTAAAAAAAAAGTCTTATGGCAATTTTATCAATATTTTAAGACTTGCAAGCAGCTGTCCTTAAATTTTAGCTCACTATGGTTCGAATAGGTGAGAAAATATATGCTTGCTTCCTTGTTCGAATGCTTAGGCAATTTCCAGGAAAACAGGCTAAATTGAATAGAGGCAATTCTATTTTAGAATAAAATGAAAAGCCAACTAATAAAGACAATTAATATAGTAACAGCGCTAATTGTGAATCCCAAAGCAAATTTTAACCCCTTCAAGGATCAAAAGACTGATCAACCATTTGATAGTGTTCAACGGTTGGAAATGGTTCGTAATAATGGTGCAATAAGTTTTTCCATTCTTGATAGATCTCAGATTTTCTAAACCCAATGGTATGAGCTTCCAAGGTTTCCCATTTCACTAGAAAAACATATTTGTTTTCTTGTTCCATGCATTTTTGTAAACTGTGCTCAATATGTCCATCGATGGATGAAATGTATTTTTCAGCCTTTTTAAAGTCGGCCTCAAACGCTTTTGTTTTGCCGTCTTTGATTATCAATGTGGCGATTTCTAGAACCATGATTTGTTAATTTGTCAATAATACAAATTACAAAATAAAGAACAAATCGTTTTAGATTGTTAAGTTAGCTAAAAAAACACTAATATAATTTTTTACAATACAATACAATACAATGCAATACAATTGCTTTGCGCCTCTCCGTCTCTGCGTTAAAAAGCACAAACCATTTCTTCTTAGTGTCTACGTGTTCATCCTCACAATCCACCCATAAAAATCTCACTTTCCCAACTTCTCCAAAATGATTTTTTTCTCATATTCTGACTTGCAAAGCTCCAAGGCTTTTTGGAGATGAAATGCGTTTTTCTTTGGCGATGAAATTTTATACAATTCCGCAAGGAGAATGTGGTATAAATGATTGTTTTCTAATTTTAATTTAAGGGCTTCTTTTAATGCTTCCTCATTCGACCGGGCTTTAGAGATTGCAAAGGTTCTGTTCAAGGATGCTGCAGGGGAATATTGCAGTTGAAGCAAAAGGTTGTACAATTGTAAAATGCTTTCCCAGCGATCGGGGTTTTGTTTTTGAGTATGCCAATAAGCAATGGCCGCTTCCAAATGATACTTGCTGAGCTTATCTCCACTAGAAGCAATATTGAGATAATATTCCCCTTTTTTAATCAGTTCTTGGTCCCACAAATTTTCATCCTGTTCATCGTAAAGGATAAAATGCCCATCAGGATTTAGTCGCGCTTCAAACCTTGAAGAGTGAAAGCACATTAAAGAAAGCAAAGCATTCGTTTGTGGTTTGTTGCAAGTTTTATTTTCCAATAACAACAAATTGAGGCGCATTGCTTCCAAGCATAAGTCTTTCCTTATTGTTTCTGAAGGATTGGAGGCATAATATCCTTCATTGAAAAGTAGATACACGGTTTTTAAGACGGTTTCCAATCTTTCTCCGATTTCATCAGCTTCCGGTAGATCAAAGCTTACGGCCTCTTCTCTTAGTTTTTCTTTTCCTCTGTATAGCTTTTTATTGATGGTACTCTTATTTGAAAACAGTGCAGAAACAATTTCATCAATACCAAAACCACATAAGATACGCAGAGCTAAGGCTATCTGAGTATCTGTTTTTAACAGTGGATGGCAAATGGCAAAAATCATTTTTAGTTGTCCATCTTTGATTGATTCTTCGCCAAAATCCAGCTCAAGCTCCGTTTGTTTATCTTGACTTTTCTTCAGCACAGGATTGATTTTGTTGATTCGTAATTGTTCTCTTTTGAAATGATCTTTCGCCTTGTTTTTGGCCACAGAATATAACCAAGCAACTTGGTTTTCGGGGAGTCCCTTCTTTCCCCAGGTTTCAGCAGCTGTAAGGAAAGTTTCACTGACAATATCTTCCGCCAATTGAATATCTGAGATACCAAAAACCTTACAGAGTACAGCAACCATTTTGCTGTACTCTGTTCTGAAAAGGTTTGGTATTATTTGTTTCAATTATTTCGATATTTAAAATTGTGATAAATTTCTCATGGTTTGATCGGTGATGATAAAGGTGTAAATACAATGCCTCGAAAACCGAAAACCGAACAAGCTCTTAATTCCATGCATCCAAAATTCCTCCCATTAGGGCAAAGCATAAAATCCAGTAAACTGCATTCAAGATAATGTTCTTTGGAGTGCTTTTTTGAAAAAGCCCCAAGCAGATGATTACAGGTACAACAAAACCAATTGCAAGCCCGACTCCATGTAAAGCGCCATGACCAAAGTTGTGAAAGGAACCAAATACTAGTTCTCCTCCATCACTGACATTTTTGTGAATCATTTCTGTTATAAATTTGATAAAAAATGCTACCCATATTGATAGTACTAAAGCAGACCCGTAAATAATGGCTTCGTTTCTACCTTTTAGGTCTTCAGCTGTGTAGCCCAAAGAGGCCAACCAAGGTTTTCCGAAAAGAGGCCCATAATACAAAGCACCTAAAATGTTTGGGATAAGTCCTGCAACTAAGATTGATATAAAATTAAATTCTGGCATGATTTCTATTTTTTGTCTTTTTCTAATAAATTTTTTAAAATGTCCCGTCTCTATTCATAGACGGGACATATTTTTTAAATGGATCCAATATTATAAATCTAATTCCATAATTGCTCTGACCTCAACATGGCCACCTACATCAAGGATTGGACATCCCTTGGCCATTTCAACTGCATCTGCTTCATTCTCCGCATCAACCATTATATAACCGCCAATGATTTCTTTCACTTCAGCATATGGGCCATCAGTGATAACATCCCCAGGCTTGACCACTTTTCCAGTGTAGCCCAATTGATTGGTGCTTTTGAATTTTCCTTGAGCGGCAATGCTACCAATCCAGTCTTGCCATTTTTTAATTTCCTGCTCAATGTCTTCTTGTGAAGGTTGGTATTCAGGATTTGGAATGTGTCTAAAAAGCATCATAAATTCTTTCATCTTACAAATTTTAAAAAGTTATTAAATTAAATTCAACCTTATATCGATCGAGTCTGGGTGAATAGGACAAAAAAGAATTGTTTTTTTTTATTTTTTTGTGAAATTGATTGATATTTCAAGACAATCAATAGTAATCAATTGATTATCAGTCGAGTAATTTTCTCTAAATAAAAAGATTTTTTTTGAAAAAATTACATAATGTATTACGAAATAGTAAAAAAAATGGTTTGAAATGGCTTTTCGTGCTTTAGAATAATGGATAGAGAAGGCTGTTTTTTGATTTGGTTTTGGAAAGCGTTTTATTAAATGGGAAGGGTGAAACTACTTTTGTAACTCACCGCTTCACAAAAAATGGGTTTGTAACTACAATTCCATACTGGATCTTGTTTAGTTTTTAGTTTTGAGCATTCGACCGCCCCACAAACCAACCGTCATTTCGGAAATTTCATTATCGGGATTTTCTAAGCTGAGAAATCGGTTAAGAAATTATCCGAAATCACGTGAAACACTGGTGGTTTCATTCTGGTTATTTATGCATATGTTTCGGCTCAAAGTGTTTTGTGAAAGAGTGGTTCGTGGGATTTCGGGTCAAGCCCGAAATGACGGATGTGGTGTGGACTGGTGATTCGTGGATCAGGCCGTTCGTGGTATCTATAAAACAGTATAGTAAATATGTCATGGGGCAAAGGCTCAAAAACCAAAGCTTATAAAAAACAAATTCTTAATTTTAAAGGCCATGTGTTCATTACTTCCGTCGCAGTTGGATCATAATTGCAAGCGGCTGCATCGGTGCAGCCATCAACAATAAATGCACAATTGTCTGAAATTGAATGATTTGAATGCTCGGTATTTGCTTTGCATAAAGTACTTAAACACAGAAATGCAAGCAATAACATGCTTAAAAATGAATGATTCATGATTCAGGTTTACAGGCGTTAATTATTGACAGGAAGGTTAATAGTGAAATGTGGAGGAGTCCTAAATTAAAGTATTTAGACCATTAATCCAAGAAACCTTGATTTTACTGGTTTGTTCTGGCCTTAAATTTTGCGTTTTGAGCCCCATACAATTAGGCTAAAATATTTCATTCTTTTTGATAATGGTCTTGCCGTCCATTTACATACATATTGGTTTTTATTTTATTTAGTCAAAAATAAAATGTCTGGTGATTTATAAATGCACGGAATAAAGCTTTATATTATACTTACAAACTACACATCATGAAACCTCAATTTGCGCCATTCCTCCTATTGCTGTTTTTCGGCCTTGGGCTAAATTCCCAATCAA
>CALBCY010000231.1 GCA_937927195.1 uncultured Chitinophagales bacterium | reverse complement strand
GTGGTACGCCAGCCCGGCTGGGTCAAGCCCAAGATGACGGACGAACGGATGGACGGACGGATGGTTCGTGGTTCAGGTGGTTTGTAACAGGAGTGAGAAACAAAAACCTTGTTAAGAATATTATTTTAATGAACATTATATTTTAACCGGAGGGCTATGGTCTTTTGACCAAAATATTGGTTGTTTAATTTCTAGTACAAAGTTTATCAATAAAACCATATCTGTTAGTCTGAAACTTTCAGGACTTTTTGAACACTAAATCCACCACTCTCCAAATAGCAGTGAACAAAATAAATTCCGCTTTTCAAATCCTTTAAGTCTATTGTTTTTTTCGTGAAATTTTTCTCAGATTGCCAAACAACTTGACCATTCAAATTGAAAATGCTGAGCTTGGAAATTTCATTAACAGCAGATCCAGAAACCGTCAGTTTATCGCGAAAAGGATTGGGAGCAATTATTATTTTATCATTGATATCAGCTTCGTTAATTGCCACGATCCCATTCAAATTCAGATCACTCTGATATGCTTTTAGTCCTCCCCTTTTGGTTCCGGATAAAATTTCAAAAAGTCCATCCCCATTAAAATCGCAAATCAAAGGTCTAGAATATTGACCAATATCAATGCCGCCCCATTTCTCTTCTATCATTTGAAACTCAGTATTAACTTGTTCTGCTGGACGGCTATAAAGGTTCATGGATCCAGGCTTCCCACCATTGATGACAAAAGCCATTTCATTTAACTCAAAATAAAATGGCGCGCTACTGGTGTTGGAAAAACCGCTTATACTTTCATCTATCCCACCCCAATCAGGCTTGTTAACACTTGCATTGGGATTCGGATTAAATTGAGGATTTGTGGCAGTTCCAATGTTTGAAAAGAAATTGATATTACCAGCCATTTCACCTATAAGAATATCCAATAAACCGTCTTTATTCGCATCTACAATTTGTGGAGCAAGATTCTGCCCGATTACAAATTCCTCCCCCAAACCTAGATAATTGATCACTGGGCTTTCAAATTCTGGCATGCTAGAATTTCCTGTGTTTTCGCAAAAAATAATTTTACCATTATTGGTTCCAAGCAGCAAATCGGAATCTCCATCTCCATCTAAATCGCCGAAAGTGGGCGCCAAAAATCCTATACCATTAAAAGTTGATAAGCCAGCCAAATCAGGATTCACCAATTTGAATTTTATTTCAACATTGTTTTCACTTGTATTTTCAAAATAAAACAAACTGGCAGAATCTAAGCTTGTTCCATTTAATGAGTTTTGAAAACCCGAATTCCCAATGATCAAATCCATCTTACCATCTCCATTCAAATCAACCAAAGCAGGGCTGGAATTTGAACCAAAGTCCAACATTTCATCGATTAAAAAGTCTTTTTTCTGTAGCGAAAACTGTTGATTCTCTATAGGGCCCAGATTTCTATAGTACCAATTAACCAAATAGTTTTCAGAATTGTCTTGCTTGGAAAATGGACTCACCAGCATATCTTTCATTCCATCGTGATCTACATCTATAAAGGAGGCAGCAGGGTTAAATGACAAATCTGTTCCAATATCATAGTTTGGAAAAGGAAAAGATTGCTCATCGAAAAAGGCCAAATCTGCATCTCCTTTGTTGGTCAAAAAGTTGAGGTAAGTATTCGCAATTTCACCCAAAAGCAAATCACTGTCCCCATCATTGTCTTGGTCAAAAATTGCAAGGCTCGAAGCACCGTGTTTCTCAGAGGGAGATTTGCCCACCGCACAATCACCAGGAAATCCAGCAAACAAAACAGAATCGCCTCCATTTTCCAAAAAACCTCCCCAGCACAAATCTTCTTCAAAAAGAAAAATAGAGTCCAAGGGAAAATCACTTTCTACGGCATAATTTTTATAATATTTAATATGGATTGGGCTCAATCCAAAAGTCAGCACATCTAAATCACCATCCGAATCCACATCAGCAATGACAGGCAAATCAGACTCAGCAGCATACAACAATTTACTTTCATTGTTCTGATCCAGATAGGTCATTACCAACAAGTTGTCCTGACCAAAATCTATTCTTTCATAGGTCAAGGAAGCATTTTCAGAAGCATTCTCTAAAAGGCCTTTGTATACGGCAATTCCTGAGGTGAAATTTTGATACTCCTGAGTAAAAAGATCCTCGATTCCATCCCCATCGTAATCTCTCAACAGAACCCAGGAGGCAGAAATTGGAAATAATTTTTCATATTTCGAATCATATTTATATTCGGAGGAAGCTTCATCATACAGGAAGGTCATGTATTTTTGTCCCGTCAGATCAAAAACAAACAAGTCTTTTATGCCATCTAGATTCAAGTCTATTTCAGAAAATATCGGACTGTTCATTCCTCCAGCCAATGGAAAACTCAACACTTTGTCTGTTTCGAATTGCAGATCAAAAGGTGAAAAATGTTGAGCCATGCTTTGTATAAAAGCTATGAAAAAAAATAAGAAGCTTAATATGATGTGTTTATTTACCACAGATTTTCACAGATTATATTTAAATGCTAAGTACTAGATATTTTTTGTGCGACTCCGCTGGAGTCGGTTATTTTGTCTTGATTTTTTTACTAACATAGTTTTATTGATTTAATAAGTATCGACCGCAGAGTGGTCGCACAAACAAATCATGGGTAAAATTAAGTTTTGCCTAGTACTCAAATTTAAATGCTTAATTGTAAATCACCAATATGCCGAAACAGTCTTTGAACTTTGTGCTAAAAATTACACCATTTTCCAAAGAGAGTCCTTCGGTTTATTCTTCTTGAAATCGAGGAATATTTTACAAATAAAAGACAAAACAAACAAGCCGAACAACCAGGACATTATCAAAATTGGGAAGCTACAACCATGTGGAAACGCAATTCCAAGCAATGCAAACCACCAAAGATGGATGATATAAAAGAACATGGCAGTTTGACCCAATACCAAAACTGGTTTCATGACTATTTTATTATCAAATTTTGAAAAAAGAGCCAACAATACAAGGTTGATTCCGCAAGTTATTAAAATAAAGACCAAGGAAGGAGGATATTTTATCAAAGTAAAAAATGTAAGAGAATCATTGTATTGATTGTGATGAAAGTTTCCCCACTCACAAAATCGAATCCCCAAAAAGAGGCAAATAAAGGCCACTCCTGTTAGGAGAGAATATTTCACAATTTTATCAGGATAGCGGAGCAATAAATTTGCCCAGAAAATGCCAAAGCAAACAACACCAATCCAAGGAACAATCGGATACAAACTCATTCCTCCATTGGATATTCCAGGGACAATGATAAAATGTTCCAAAGGATTGAAATAGGAATCTGGCGAAGATTTTAAAATATAGAAAGCCGAAAGCATAAAACTACCAATACTGATTCCAAGCAATTGCCAATCTTTCAATTTCCAAAGAAATCCGGCAATCATCATACAAGCCCCCAAACCATAAAGCACTGTGGTTGGTAGCGTAAAACCTCCTTCATAATTTCCAGGCATGATCATCTCGGAGGGCACTTTGCTTAGAAAACCACTCAATGCCCAAGCAGGTATTTCAAGAAAATACATCATCAACAAGATAAAGCCACCTCGTTTGAAAAAGTATTTGCGAATTTGTCCATCTGTCCAATTACTGGCTTGCCTTTTTTTGGCCAATAATAAAATGCTCATTCCCATCAAAAAAAAGAATCCTGGAGCACAAAGGTGGCTGAGCATTCGGGTTAAGCCCCAATAGACGGACGGGTAAGCATCAAAATTAATGCCCCATATTTCTGTAAAATGTACCCTGGCATTCATCGCACTTGCATGATCGAGTGCCATAAGAATCATGATGAAACCGCGGAGGAGGTCTATGGCAGGGAATCTGGAACTGGTCTTATCCATACTTAAACAATCTAAACCCAAAAATGTCAAATTCTATGTGATCCATGTTTTATGGGCAAGCGATCTTATGGTTCAAAATTACTAACCACATAGGACACATAGGAAGGCCTAATTTGGAGTAAATGGTACTGAGGTGCTTTTCTTATTTTACTGGTTCCAAGCCCATTTCTGCCCCTTTCGCCAACATGAACTGAAAGGCTTTTTCGTACTCATTTACAATTTCACCGTCAAGTATCCCCTCTCTTATGGCATTTTTAATAATCCCAACCGTTCTAGAGGGTGAAATACCAAAAGTCTCCATGATCAATTCGCCAGTGATGGGCGGTTGCCAGTTTCTTATTTTATCACTTTCTTCAACTTCTATCAATTTCGCTTTGACGATTTCATAGTTTTCAAGAAAGCGTTTCACCTTCTTTTCATTTTTAGAAGTAATGTCTGCTTGACAGAGCAACATCAAATCATCGATGTCGTCTCCTGCATCAAACAGCAATCTCCGAATCGCAGAATCAGTTACATTTTCCTTGGTCAAACTGATGGGACGCAAATGAAGATTGACTAATTTTTGAACGTATTTCATTCGATCATCCATTGGCAATTTGAATCGACGAAAAATCTTGGGAACCATTCTTGCGCCGACAACCTCATGTCCATGAAAGGTCCATCCCGCTCCTTCTTCAAAACGCTTGGTATTTGGCTTGGCAATGTCGTGCAATATGGCCGCCCAACGCAACCATAAATCATCGGTGTTTTTGCATAGATTGTCCAGCACCTCAATCGTGTGGTAAAAATTATCCTTGTGGCCTATTCCATTTTTTACATCAACACCACAAAGGCGAATCATTTCAGGAAAAATAATCTGAAGAAGGCCTGAATCTTTCAAGAGCTTGAAACCACGAGAAGGTTGATCAACTTCAATGATTTTATTTAATTCAAGAATGATCCTTTCAGCACTAACTATTTTTATTCTTTCCTTGTTTTTCTGAATTGCCTTGAAAGCCTTCTCTTCTATATGAAAATCCAACTGACTGGCAAAACGGATGGCACGCATCATGCGCAAAGGATCGTCAGAAAAAGTAATGTCTGGATTGAGCGGCGTCCTAATGATTTTTTTGTCTAAATCTTCTAAACCATTGAAAGGATCTAACAATCTCCCAAAATCTTCTTCTTGCAAGCTAATCGCCAAAGCATTTATTGTAAAATCCCTTCTCAATTGATCATCTTCCAATGTTCCATCTTCTACGATTGGCTTCCTGGAATTTCTTTGGTAAGATTCTTTTCGAGCGCCTACAAATTCATAATCGACTTTATTATAATTAAAATGTGCAGTTCCAAAGTTCTTGAACCAAGACACTTTCGGACCAGGTTTCAACATTTTACCCGCTTTCTTAGCCAAATCAATCCCGCTGCCGACACAAACCACATCGACATCAGCCTCGTCCAACTTTCTCTTCCGATTTAGGATCAAATCACGGACCAATCCACCAACTACATAAGCAGGCGCATTCAATTCTGATGCCGCTTTTCCAATATGACCTAAGACCTCTTGGACTTTGTTTGGTATTTTATTCAATAAATCCTCCACTTCTTCTTATTTGTGCCGCAAAGATAAAAAACTCTTAATTAATTGTTTCAAGAATTCTAATCATATTGAGCTTGAACTATTCAATGTTTTATTGCTGAAATTGGTTCGGTAATAAGCAAATATTTGGTGTTTTTTCGCCTAAGGCTCGCACAGAATTCCGTAGATTATAGACACTTGGGGGTTTTAATCAGAATTTCCTTTAGCAGAATTGCCTTGAATGACTTGGAAAATTGTCTTAATACTTAGTACTTTATACTTCTTACCAATTTTTGAGTACTAATTTATTAGAAAATTATGAAAGCGATATGCCTGGTGAAAAATGGGAAAGCAAATCAAGCTTTTGAGATTCGCGAACAAGAAATTCCAAAACCGGGTCCGGCTGAAGTTTTAATCAAGGTTCAAGGTTTTGGGCTAAACTTTGCCGATGTAATGGCCCGATTGGGCATGTACAAGGACTGCCCTCCCCTACCAGCGGTGTTGGGATATGAAGTGGTTGGCCACGTTTCGGCAATCGGAAATGAAGTCAAAGATGTTTCCCTTGGTCAAAGAGTTACCGCCTTAACTAGATTTGGTGGTTATGCAGAATATGCAATTGGTGATCCCAGGGCAATGGCAGTAATTGATGAAGACTTGGGAATTGGGGAAGCGACTGCTTTGGCTACTCAATATTGCACCGCTTATTATTGTGCAGACGAAATGGTTCGTTTACACACAGGCGATAAAGTTCTGATTCACGCAGCAGCTGGAGGAGTCGGTATTGCGCTGATTCAATTGGCCAAGAATAAAGGTTGTGAAATATTTGGAACTGCCAGCACACACAAGCTTGATTTTCTGCGAAGTATAGGGGTTGATCATCCGATAGATTATAGGAATGTTGAATTTCACACTGCAGTAAAAAAGATAGCTGGTGAAAAAAGTCTGGACGTGATTTTTGATCCAATTGGAGGGAAAAATTTTAAAGATGGATTTAATCTATTGGCCTCTGGTGGAAGGATTATTACTTTTGGAGCTTCTGAAATGACCAATGCCAACAATGCATTCAAAAAGATAAAGTTTGCTTTGCAGTTTGGTATATTTCATCCTGTACAATTCGTGATGAATTCAAAATCAATTCTAGGAGTAAATATGCTCCGAATTGCGGATGACCGACCCAATACTTTTAAAAGAGTAATTGACAAGGTCATTGAAATGCAAAAAGAAGGAATTTTGAAACCAGTCGTTGCGAAAGTTTATAATTTTGATGAAATTGCTGAAGCGCATGAATTCTTGGCGTCAAGACAGTCGATTGGCAAAGTGGCTGTGAAGGTTTAGCCGGGTGTGTTGTGAGTATGAACACGAAGGCGCGAAGGCCCGAAGCTGGGTGGATTGTGAATTGATTGATTCATTTATTCATTCAATACTGACTGGCATTTTCAGATGAGAAATAATGGTATTAAATTTATTGTAGATAGAATAAGTAAATGCAAAGAGAAATAGATATTGAGACTTGGAAACGCAAGAAAATTTTTGATTTTTACAAAGAATTCGAGGATCCGTTTTTCAACTTGACTGCCAATATAGAGGTCGGTCCTATTCGTGCTTTTTGTAAAGACAAACAATACTCCTTCTTTCTCGCTTGTCTTTATCTTTCCACGAAGGCGGCGAATGAAATAGAAGAATTTCGCTTGAGGCTGATTGACAACAAGGTGATTTGTTATGATGAAATCCATCCAAAATCTACCATTCTTCGAGCCAATGAAACCTTTGGTTTTGCTCATTTTGAAATGGCAGGAGACTTTGCTACTTTTCATGAAATAGGCAAAAAGCACATAACAGATTTTAAGGAAAGCGAGGTTTTTAATCTTCATCCAGAAAGACTGAATTGTATTTATTATACCACAGTTCCCTGGGTTTCTTTCACCGCTATTAAACATGCGCGATCAGGTGCAGCTTTTGTTGGTGTTCCGAGAATTGCTTTCGGAAAATATTTCACGCAAGAAAACAAATTATTGATGCCCGTTTCCCTGGAAGCTTGCCATTGTTTAATGGATGGTTTTCATGCTGGGCAGTATTTTGAGAGATTACAAGCTATGTTTTTACAAAGTGAAATATGAATGAACACTAAGATGCGAAGACACAAAGACAAAGATTCATAGGCGAAAATTCATGGACGAAAATTCATGGACGAAGATTCACGTACGAAGATTCAAAGACGAAAAAAAATTACGGCAGTTCTTTAAGTTTTTCTTTGAGTGAAATTTTAAGCACATCTTTTTGGATAACCTGAGCTACATAAAGATAATCCTTATAAATGATGGCGGTTGCAGAAGCACTGATGATTTTCCCCTTGGAATAAAATATGGATTCAGATTCTTCAGAAACCAGATCGTAAAGAAAGACCTCGCTTGGGGATTTACTTTTTAGGTAAACGTGAAATGCAAACTTGGTTTTCTTGGGATGATTGGCAATGATTAACTTATTTTCGAACATTGAAATATTATCACCTCCTCGAATAATTGCCTTTTCTTCCTTGGATTCAGATTTCACCTTTCCATTTTCAATCGTATATTCTATGAGTGTATTCAAATAAGTATCCGCAACAAATAAGCTTTGCTTGTGTACATAAACTCCGTTGGGATAAATCAGATTGGCAACAAGAACTTCGCAAGTATCATCGTCCGTTTTGATCATGCCAACATAGCCTTGTTTCTTTTTAAACATGGCTTTTCCGAATGAAACCGGGTTTGAAAAAACAATGGTTCCATCGTCCATCACAAACACATCATTTGGACCAGAAATAAGTGGCATTTCAATCGTATTGTAATCCTTTATATAAGTTAGTTTGGTCTCCCCTATTTTAAATACAATGATGCGATGTACATACTTCAGTTTACCGACACCCTTTTCATGAGAAACCACATAAAGGAAACTTTCTCCATCTCTTTCATGGACATCTATTCCATGCGGACGGATCTCTGATGGATCATACTTTCCTTCCGCTACTTCGAACTCAAAAGGAACAGCCGCTTCGCAATTGCCGTCCAAAAAGTAGTACATAATCGAACCTGACAGGCTTTTGGTTCCTTTCCGGTGACAACAAGAAATAATTAACCTGTCACGTCCTTTGATCGTAGAATCAATGACTATGTCTTCTGGACCATAATTGGTTGGTATTTTGCAATAGTTTTCTTCCAAATTAGCTATATTGACGGTTTAAAATTATCGACTGTGATAATTATTAGGAAGATAAGCAAAACATATTGGTAATAGATACTATACCGTAAAATTTAGTCAGAGGAATTTATTTCTTTTGGACTTTAGAAACAAGCTTAATAAAAACATGGCAAAAAAGAACAAGGCCTGGGAATTGTTACATGACCCAGAATATAATAAATCGACTTCTTTTTCAAAAGAAGAGCGAAAAGAACTAGGATTAAGAGGTTTGCTTCCCTATAGGATTAGCAGTCAGGAAGAACAGACAATTAGGGTTTTGGCCAACCTGAAAAGAAAGGAAACGGATTTAGAAAAATACATCCTTTTGGCTTCTTTGAGAAGACGAAACAGTCGACTTTTTTACCGGACTGTAATAGAATACATTGAAGACATCATGCCAATCATTTACACCCCAACTGTTGGTCAGGCATGTGTTGAATATTCACACATTTTCAGAGAATCAACTGGATTTTATATTACTCCAAAAGACAAAGGCCATATACATGAAATGTTAGACCATTGGCCAAGCAAAGACATCAAAGCCATTGTCATAACCGATGGTCAAAGGATTTTGGGGCTGGGAGATTTGGGTTCCAATGGAATGGGAATCCCAATAGGAAAACTTTCTTTATATGTCGCATGTGGTGGGATTCCTCCCAATCAATGTTTGCCAGTCATGTTAGATGTCGGAACCAACAATCAAGAATTATTGGATGATCCGTTTTATTTGGGTTACCCTCATAAAAGATTGCAGGGAAGAGCCTACAATGCTTTGATTGCTGAATTTGTTGAGGCAGTACAAAAAAAGTATCCCGGAGCTTTGATTCAATTTGAGGATTTTTTGACTCCCAACGCCTATTCCATTCTAAACAAATTCAAGGACAAGGTACTTTGCTTCAATGACGATATTCAAGGAACAGCAGCGGTTGCTTTGGCAGGAGTTTTTGCATCAGAGCGAATAACGAAAAAGGCATTTAAAGATTTAAAAATAATGTTTCTAGGGGCTGGTTCTGCTGCTACAGGAATTGCAGATCTAATGGTTTCTGCTTTTATGGAGGCTGGACTGACAAAGAAAGAAGCAAGGGAAAGACTATGGTTTGTAGATGTCGGCGGTTTGGTTGTCAAGAGTAGAAAGAACTTGATGCCCCACAATTTGCCTTATGCACACAAGCATAAAAAAATGTCTTTTCTAACTGCAATAGAAAGCGTCAAGCCTGATGTATTGATTGGTGCGACTGGAGTTCCTGGCTTGTTTACAAAAGAAGTAATTCAAGGAATGTCAAAGATCAATGAACGCCCAGTTATTTTTGCTTTGTCCAATCCAACTTCAAAAGCGGAATGCACAGCAGAACAAGCCTACAAATTTAGTAAAGGAAAGGTAGTTTTTGCAAGTGGAAGCCCATTTGAGCCTGTTATTTATAAATCGGAAACCTTCTATCCCGGACAAGGAAACAATGCCTACATTTTCCCAGGTTTAGGCTTGGGAGCCATTCGCGCCAAAGCAAAAAAAATTCCAGATGAACTGTTTTTGATCGCTGCTAAAACATTGGCGGAAGATGTGAGCGAGGATGACATAGAAAGAGGGGCTTTGTATCCACCCTTAAAGCAAATTAGAGCAACTTCTTTAAACATTGCCATCGCTGTGGCGGAAAAAACCTTCGAATTAGGTCTTTCTGAGAGAAAAAGGAAGCCGAAAGATATGCGAGGTTTTATTGAAGAAAATTTATACGATCCCGAGTATTGACTTAGGAGGATATTTTTCATTTTGTGTTTAAAGAATATTTTTTACCTTAAGAAATTTTGTAAATGTGGATGTGATCACCTTCATTGATTATGCAGGAACAATGGTTTTTGCGATTAGTGGAATTTTTGCTGGAGTGGAGCGAAAATTTGATTTGTTTGGCGTCATTATTCTTGGTTTTGTAACTGCCGTCGGTGGTGGAACCTTGCGAGATATACTTATTGGCAGTACACCAGTCGCATGGATGGAAAATGAGGTCTATACTTTTATCATCCTTTCAGCCATTCCAATAGCTTATTTTGGTAAAAACATTTTACAAAAAGCCAAAAAAGGCATTTTCCTCTTTGACACCATTGGGATTGGATTGTTCACAATATTAGGAGTTCAAAAAACCTTAGCTTTCGGTTTATCCCCAATCATTGCAGTAATGATGGGTGTTGTTTCTGCCGTTTTTGGAGGAGTGATTCGAGATGTTCTTTCGAACAAAGAACCATTGATTTTTAGCAAAGAAATTTACGCTTCCGCTTGTTTCGCTGGAGCCATTTTATTTTTGATCTCTGATTATTTTTTCTCTCAAAACATTGCAATGGCTCTATCTATCCTATCAGTAATTTTTGTCCGAATATTGGCGATAAAAAAGAATTGGTCTTTGCCCTTTAATCCATAAGAAAATTCACAAAAAACGTAAGATTTTAAATCGATAAATCCCCATAGATTAAAAGAAAGTAACTTTTGCAAAACGCTGTATTTTTCTTTTTTTGCCAAAAATAACCATTTCATTATTTTTGATTTGACCGCAAACTTTCGGACGAATTAAAACCTCCGCCTCTTTGTATGAAAACAGCGCTTTTCTTTCTTGTTTTCCAAATTTATTCAACTTTACCATTGTGGCTAAAGAACCTTTGCTTTTGTTAAAACGACTCAATTTATCGCCATCTGCGTAGTCAAGATTGTCAGGATGATCATTGAATAAAAAATAAAGATCTTGCTTAACAACGGCTAAAGCATAAGAAGAAAAGTATCCGCCATCATTGCTTGTGGTTTGTCTCTTTGGAATTTTTTCTGTCCATTCTATTTCTCCATTGGGGTCAATGTTTACAACTATGATGTCATTGTAATAATAATAGGTGGTCGTAGAAACCGATCCATCAGGAGAAGTTCGAGTTCTGACTCTAACAAAAAATTGTTCGCCAACTAAAAATGCCCCTCCATCACTTCTCAATATTATTTCATCTAAATCATATTTAAAAAGTTCGACGTTTTTTCCTTTCGCAGCTTTCCGTTTTGCTTTATTTTCCTCTTTGTCCGTCATGTTTTGAGTAATGAAATCTATGCCAAATTCTTGCAAATTTTTTGATTTAATTTCTCCACTTTCTGTATTGATTCTTAAAAAGTAACTTCCTTCTATGCTAAAAGTTCCTTCTGAAGAATAAAAACCTCCACAGACTATATCGGCTTCATCGGTAATGGCAATTTGCATATCCGTTAAAAACTTGCCAGGAATGCTAACGGGATATTCTTTTTGTTTTCTTCCATTGTTGAAATAACTCAAGATTTGGTATTTGTAATTTGGTTCGCCGCTTCTTTTTGTTTTTCTTTTTTCATTAAATATCGTTCCCAATAAATGCACATTGCCATCATTGTCTACTTTATAATCTTCTACATCGAACAATTCCTCTAAATAAGGCAGTTCTATTTCTTGTTCCCACAATTGATTGAGCTTATTGTCAAAAACATGAAACCCGAATCGTTCACTTTTTTTCTTATCGTAAGGCAGGTTGTAAAAAACAAATACTTTCGAACTGTCTCGTGAAATTTTAAAATCAAAAGTCCCGGAATTGTATTTAGTTTTTCCTTTGAAATCTATTTCTGCAATTTTTTCTAAATCATTGTTTGGACGAAGAGACTTTTTATTGATGGTCTGAACAAACAAAAAGTTTTTCTTCAGTTTTTGATTGATAAAAGAGGAGAAAACATACAATTCATTGTCCAATAAGGTCATGAATTCCATGTTCCTGTCTTTCTTATCATTTTTTAATTCCAGAACCGAAGACCTGGTACGGCTCATTCGATGATTAAAATGTTCCAGGGTTACTTCGTGCTTAAAACCTGAGAAATCTTCCTTTATGAGATAAATACCTGTATCATCATAACCAACAACATCGCTGAGCGTAGAACGCTTGCCATCTTTAATTTCTTGTCCCCAAAGAACCTTTAAATCCTTCGATTTACTTTGGGAAAATATTAATTGGTTGAAAACCAGAATTAAGCTAAATATTGTTATAAGTCTTTGCATAAAACATGATTTTAAAAAAGTACTCCCAATTTCAAATGAACAGGGACAATGACACCACTAATACCACTTTCTAAATCGCCACCTCTGAATCGAAAACCTACTCCCGAAGAATAATCCAAAGCAATTCTCTTGCCCAAAATTAATTGATAACCATAATTGAAACTGATGTCAGTGTAAACAAAAGTGCTGGAATCTTTTTTGTAATTTCTTCTTCTATATTGCAATCCCACGTAAACTAGCTCAGGAGCATTGCCACCAAAATAAAATTTGGGTTGAAACCATAAACTATATCCAGAATCAGGATCTGAAAAGTCTTTTTCATCTGATAACAATTGAATTAAATCTGGAACGTAATAAGGCATTAAAAGCCCTGCACCAACTTCTATGGCAAATGAGTTTCCTATTGCTCTTTCATAAAAGATGGGAACATCTCCATGGATAATCGAAGACAAATTTAATTTGATTACATTTTTCGCTTCTGAAATTTTTCCATCATCAAAGTATTTTGAATTGTCATTTGCTTGCCCAAAAAATGTCAAGCTTGTGAAAACAAAAGTCAAAATTATTATAGTTAGGCTTCGCATGATTCTTCATTTTTGCAAATACTCCATTTGATCTAATTAAGGACGGGTATTGAGCCAAAATAAAACCTTTTCAAGAATTTCATTTCAATTAACACAAAACAATTCGATTAGATTTGCCTCCCAATTATTTAAAGTATTTTGATTCACCATTTCCTTACAAGCTGTTCAAAAATTTGCAGAAGCTCAAAGGTTGGATATACTACACGGTATAAATTTAATTAAATTCGGGAGTTTAAAAAATTTACAGGAAAATATTCACTCCAAATCTGCCTTAAATGCAGCACATAGAATTAGAATTACCCTTATCCATCATTACTAGCCCCGGCCATCCTTGTGATCAAAAAGCTGCTTAGGATAATAAGGCCTCCTCCAAAGATGGTATTAAGGGTCATAGTTTCGTTCAAAATAAAATAACCCAATAATATTGCGCTTACCAATTCTAGGTACATGAGAGAAGAGGCGGTAGAAGCAGATAGGTTTTTCAATCCAAAGAAAAACAGTTTAAAAACTACAATTCCAACCAAAAGAGCATAAAATATGGCAATTCCAATATGAGACCAAAGAGCTTCTGGTAAAACCATAAGGAATGGAACAAAAACCAAACCACCAATCAAGTTTTGATAAACGATGATTTGTTCTTTGCTGAAATTATCAGCCTCCGACTTAAAAATTAATACTGTAATTGCATAGCCGATCGAAGACAATAAGGCTGCCAACATTCCTATGAAATCACGATTTCCAAAGCTAAAGGATTTGTCAGAATAGGCAATGATCAATCCTAAGAATCCTAGGAAGACTAAGAGCAATTGCCTTTTTTCCATTTTCTGTTTCAGCACAAATACCGAAAACAGTGTAACAAAAATGGGCCACAAATAGAAAATGACTACGGCATTTCCAATAGAAGTAAAAATAAAAGCAACAAGATAAAAATAAATCCTAATTGCATTTATTGCCGAAGCGAGTAACATTTTTTTATAGTTCCCTTTTACCAATGGATTGCTAGCATCAAGAATGGTAGGAAGGAGGAAGACCACAGGCACTATTGTCCTAAACCAAGCGATAGACCCAGCAGTGAGGCTGGACATAGATTTTATCAACAAACCATTGCCACCAGCAATAATGGCACAAATGATTACTGCATAAATTGCTTTTGTTTTCATTTGTGAAATGCTTATCTGACTAAGAATTTAATAACTGGAAATAAGAGCTAACAATAAAAATTTCAATCAATTTAAAAGTATTTCCAACTCCTAATATCCAGCTCAATCAAGTCCATGCAATGGCTTGAAAATGAATCCGCTATTTTTACAAAATCTCTTTCCTTTTGTCCTTCACAAAATGTATATACAGCAGGATTGTGGTTTGCTTGCTTTTGATCGAATTCAAAAAAATTGAAATGATAGCCTTGATGCATGTAAAATACAATTGCATTTTCCGGAAGGGGCAAAAACTTATTGTCTTGGCACAAATCCCTGGCTGAAACCTGAAGATCAAGCAGCGTGTAAACTTCAAAATGTGAACCCGTAAACAACCTACCTGCGTGGCATCCCAGAATCGATAAAAACTCCCGATAAGCCAATGGAAATTTTATCCCAAGTTCTTTTTCAATTTCATTGATTTCACTTGGAGAAGCACCAAGCGCACCAATCATTCTTTTCTTACGGGCATTATTAAAAACTTGTAAATATTCCATTTGTATTGTGCAAAAAAAATGCGGAATCAAGTCAACTGACCAGATTCCGCAATGCATTATTTATTGTGAATTATTTATTGGACTTTTACAACTTTTCTAAAGTATTTTTTCTTCTCGTTTTCCTTTGTATTTTCCGTAGGATTGAATATAACGATAAACAATCCTGGATCATAATCCCTCGTTTCGAAAGTCATTGTTTGATCTTTGGAAGAAACCAATTGTTCCTGTAAAACAATTCCTTTTGAATTGACGATACTTACGGAAGAAAAGTCTTTTGCATCCAAGCCTGAAATCTCCAAATATTCGCTAGTCGGATTTGGGTAGATCTTTGTTTTCGGAAAGTCGGTTTTAATATCTTCTGTGGTGATTAAGGGCGTAGATTCTTTATCATTGTCATGAGCACCACACCAACCTCTGTCTAATTGCGCAAAAGAGCACAAAGTAAACATCATAAAAAAACCAAAAGTAAAAATAGCTTTCATCTCCTAAAATTTTAATTCAAGAACCTGCAATGGCAGTATTCTACATTAACAAAAGGGCAAACTTATTGCTAAGCTGCGCAACGTTTTGGGATTTCCTTTAATTTAACACATTTCAGTTAAACTTGAAATGTTTTGAAGCTAATATTTACCGTTTTCTGACAGTTTTTCACATTTCAAGCTTATTTTAACTAATAAACACTTCTTTTTGCCGTGATTTCGGCAATATTGACAATAACCTCAACAGCTTTCTTCATAGATTCTAATGGAACATATTCATAACGTCCATGAAAATTGTGCCCGCCAGCAAAAATATTGGGACAAGGCAGACCTTTGAAAGACAATTGAGCTCCATCTGTCCCACCACGAATGGCACAAATATTTGGAACCACATCGGCTGCTTCCATCGCCCTTTTTGCAATTTCAACCACATGCATAACCGGTTCGATCTGCTTTTTCATATTGAAATACTGATCCTTAATTTCCAATTTCACCAATTCTTGCCCCCACTTTGCATTGATTTCAGTGGCCACTTTTTCAGCTTGCTCTTTCCGTTTTTCAAACAAGTCAAAATCATGATCGCGGATGATGTATTCCAATTCTGTCAATTCAACAGAACCCTTGATGTCGTATAAATGAAAAAATCCTTCATAACCATTGGTCTCTTGAGGAATTTCGCTTTTGGGAAGTGCAGCTATGAACTCATTGCCGATCAATATGGAGTTGATCATTTTTCCTTTGGCATAACCAGGATGAACGATTTTTCCAGTGATTTTCACCTTCATTCCAGCGGCATTAAAATTTTCATATTCCAATTCTCCGATTTGTCCACCATCAACGGTGTATGCCCATTCGGCGCCAAATTTTTCTACATCAAAAAGATGAGCACCTTTTCCAACTTCTTCATCTGGAGTAAAACAGATCCTAACTTCTCCATGTTCAATTTCAGGATGTTGAATTAGGTAATCCATTGCTGTCATAATCTCAGCAACTCCAGCTTTATCGTCTGCACCCAATAAGGTGGTCCCATCGGTTGTAATAATGGTTTGTCCCTTGTACAATTTCAATTCACTAAAATAATCAGAAGAAAGGACGATGTTTTCGTTTGCATTTAGAACTATATCACCACCATCGTAGTTTTCAATTATTTGGGGATTGACCTTATCGGCGATAAAATCAGGACTGGTGTCAATGTGCGAGACAAATCCAATGGTAGGCACTTCGGTATCTGTATTGGCTGGCAAGGTCGCCATGATGTAACAATTGTCATCAAGGCTGACATTTTGCATGCCCATTTCCTCCAATTCCTTTACCAAAACCTTTGCCAAGTCCCATTGCTTATCCGTACTCGGGAACGCTTCATTCTCCGGATCCGACATGGTGTCAATTTTAATGTACCTCAGAAATCTGTCCAATAATTTATCCATATTTTTATTTTAAGCTGTTGGCCGCTGGCTGTTGGCCTTTGGCTTTTTGATTTGTGTTTTTCGTTGTTGACCATTTTATGGCCTTTTATTAAGAACGTAATTAATTAAGCAAAGGTTTACTCATTTGCCGTCTTTTTGTCTTTTCCTTTTGGTCATACATGAAGCCACTATGTCAGTGTTATCAAGGCTCCTTTTGACTCTTTGTAATCAACATAATTTGTCCTCGATAGACAAAATCCAATCTTTTTGTTTTTCGGTATCTGGGACTTTCAGTTTTCGATACTTACCAATCTTTTCAAAAACATCTTGTCCTTTACAGCCCAATATGATCATAATGGCTGCTGCCAAAATTGATGCTCTTCCAATTCCCATTCGACAGTGGATTACTATTTTTTGTTTTTTTTTAACCTTAATTGCAAGTTCCTTTGCTAGTCTTATAAAATCAAAATCATTAAGTGGGACATTCACATCTTTAATAGGGAAGTTTACAAATTCAATGCCCCACTTTTTACAAACTTCCTTTTCATCTTGCAATCCTAATTCCCACTCTTCGGACTTTTCTAAAAGTGAAACCAAGCAATCTATTCTTCTTGTTTTCAAGGATTTTATTTCATCGTCTAACCAATCGTTTGCTCTTGGACGAGCCATTATTCCAATTCGTTTTTCACCAACCTGTGCGTCATTTATCCAATGAATATTTGATATCACTTTTTTCTCATTTTTATCTTTTAAATTCTGTAATTATTCCTCTCCAAATTGAATATGACATCGGCCAATAAAGCTCACAAAATAAAACTCAATGATCAACTCAATGATTCATCGATGATCACCTTGTAATTTTTTAACTCCTCAAGATATTCTGAAGCTGAAAAGTCTTTTTCATTCAACGCTTTGTCTCCTTCACGGGTCATCTGGTTTCTGTAAATGCTTTTAACAAAACGCCTGACCTGTGTGGCGTTTTCTAAAACTATTCCAGGAACAGGAACGGATTTGCCCGTATCATCTTTAGCAACCATTGTAAAAAAAGAACTGTTGCAATGTTTGATGGCTCCCGTCCTAATGTTCTCAGACTCCACCCTGATTCCAACAACCATTGAAGTATTGCCAACATAATTGATGGAAGCTTTCATGGTGACCAATTCTCCAATTTCAATGGGCTTCAAAAAATTCACCGTATTGACCGAGGCTGTGACACAGTATTCGCCAGAGTGTTTTGAAGCACAAGCAAAAGCAATTTGATCCATCAAACTAAGTATATAGCCACCATGTATTTTACCACTAAAATTAGAATGCGATGGAAGCATCAATTCTGAGATAACTACCCTCGATTTTTCGATTTTTTTAAAGGTCTTTTGCATGATTGGTTTTTCGTTTTTCGGTATTCGGATTTCGATTTCGATTTAATTATAATATTTAGTAAATATGGCAAGACCTAAAAGTAGGATAACTGATTAACAAAGAACGGATGCCGGAGGCCGGAAACCCGAGGCCGGAAATCCTACACAGAAAGATGTTCTGCAATTAGCCGATGAAAGTAATGGACGCCTTTTTCTCTCTTTGGTGAGAAACGACCACTTTTGTAAAATCTGGATTGGAGTCCCTTTTGAACAGCCTCGACTACAAATTCATCTTCCCTTTCCGTTTTCTCGGCCAACTTGTCTCCTTCCATCAAATCAAAAATCTTTTGGTCTTTTATATAATAAAGGAATTCTACTTTCGTGAAATCTTTTGTAATTGGTTTTACTATATTTAACTGAACTCCCCAAGGATAAAAATTAAGCATGAAATTGGGGAATACCCAATAATAGTAAGCCGTTACATTTTTCCCATGATCAATATGCCCTTCTGGCAAATCGAAACAAAATCCACTTCCATCAGAATACCCTATTTGCAAAACCATTTGGTCATAGAATTCTGTGGTATACTTGCCATAATCTAATATTGAACCCAAGGCCTGATGGACAAAAGGAATGTGAAACCCTTCCAAGTAATTGTCACAGTACAAAGCCCAATGTGCATGCACATTGTAGGTCTTGGTATATTCAGCTGCGAAACGAAAATCTTCGATCGGCAAAAAGCCCAAACGCTCTTCTAATCGGTTGAATAAAATTGAAAAGTCAAAAACCGGTTCAATAGCGGTAAACAAAAATTGGCGCCACTTTTTTAAATCGAGTTTGTGCAGATGATCACATGGACGAGGAAAATCTTCAGCTTCCTCAAATTCCGGCATGAATTCAAATTGCCCATTTAGATCAAATCTTCTCCCATGATATTGACAAGTAATTTTTCTGACCTTGGCAGGATTTTGCATCAACAAAAATCCACGATGTGTACAGACATTTGTGAAACATTGAGTTTCCTCTTCTACTTTTGTCAGCAGCAATGGTTCGTCAACATAGTTTTCCAATAAGGTTATCGGGAACACATTGTCCAATCCTTTGAACAATAGATTTTCATCGGCCAAATAAAGCCAACTTTTACAAAAGATCTTTTCGCGACATAAATCCCAAACTTCTTCACTTTGATAAAATTCCGGAGGAAGAGTTGAAGCCACTTCAATCGACTTTTTGATATCAAACATATTTTTGGATTTTTAGACTTTGTGGCTTTACAAACATTTCACCATTTATCATCTAATCGGCTACTCCTTTCAATTTTACACTTCATTCATTTCATCGAAACATGGTTTCAATATCATCTGCTCCAATTTGATCAATTTTATTGATAATGGTTCCTCCTTCTTTTTGTTCAACCAAAGAGTAGTACCAAACTCCAAATGTAATCCATGCCACTGAATAAATACAATAAGTAACGATGGTTGAAATCGCCGACCAGATCAAAAATAATGTAGATGGCGGCCCATCTAAAGTAAACATGTTACCAAAACCGAATATCATCATGGCAAAAATATTGATAAAATAGGAAATGGCAACCATCATAAGCCCTAGAACAATGGCCAAAAGAAAAGTCTTCCACCAATTGTCAGAAATGAGTTTAAAAGATCGTTTTACGCAGTCTCCAAAACTCAAGCCTTCGGCAAAATAGACCACAAATATCAAAGATCCCGCTACAGCCAAATAAAGGCCTGGAATGAACAAAAAGACAAAACCTATTGAAATGGCAATTGTCCAAATGATGTAAAAGAATGAAATCAATAAAACTTTTGGAAGAAAGCCAGACCAAAAACTTTCCATAGAGACGACTCCATTCTCAGATCTTTCATATTCGACCATGTATTTGTAAATGCTCACCACCATTGCACATTGAGCGATGATGGTTAAAAAGATGGAAACAAAATACATTGGGCTAATGATCGAAAAGAAACCATCGAGCGGACTGCCGCCATTGTTAAAATAATCTGGATCAGTCATGTCCAAGCCTTCAATGGCGGACAAAGAATTACTGAGATAATAAGTTGAGCCAATTGTTGCAATCAATAAAACTGGTAAAACTGCATACAACCAGATTTTGGCAAGCGGTTTGAAATTCAATCTTAAAAATTCGAAGCCGGCAGATAAGGTATCACCAACACTACGAACTTGTCTTAATTTCATTTTTTCTGTCATTCTTATTGAGCTTAATTGGGTATAAAATAAAATAATAAATAATGAAAATAGCGGAAAGCAATATGATACAAAAATTGAGGATCCAATTAAATTGATAATGTCTGGTTACAAAACCCTCTAGAAATCCTGCCACTATAAAAAGTGGAACTATTCCTACAGCCATTTTCATTCCTTTCGAGGCTCCTCTTCTAAATGATTCTATCCTAGAATAAGTTCCAGGGAATAATATACTGTTTCCCATTGTAAATCCCGCTGCTCCAGCTAAAACAATTGCAGAAAGTTCCAATGTACCATGAATCATAACTCCTGAAATGCCTTTCATGAAAAGACCTTTTATATAAAAGAAAGACAAAAAACTGCCTACCATAATTCCATTGCTGATCAAAGCCCAAAGTGTACCCAATGAGCCGATCACTCCAAGGATGAAAGTTATAAAAGAGACCTTGACATTATTAAGGGTAATTTGAATAAACATCGTTCCCTCTTTTGAGCCTTTGTAAACAGCAAGCGGATCGCCCATATCAATGTTGTCTAAGGTCATATTCACATACTGATCTCCTAGAATCAATCTAACGAAGCTTTCATCCATAATGGTGGACAATGCTCCAATGAACATGGACAAACAAAAAACAGCCAAAGAAAGCCATAGCATTTTGCGTTGCTGATAAAATATTCTTGGAATTTCGTACTTCCAGAAATCGAAGATACGAGAACCTCGCTCTTTTTTATTTTTGTAAATAGACTGGTGTAATTTTACCGCCAGACTGTTGATGTATTTGGTTGTAGAACTATTGGGATAGTAGGTTTTAGAATAAGCGAGATCATCTGTGATCTCCAAGAAAATATTGGCTTGATCATCAGGGGTCATTGCATCAAGTTCGGAAAGTTTGCTTTCTATTTCTTTCCATTTTGCCTGATTCCTCTTTAGAAAGGCTGGTTCTCGCATTCATCGTTGATTCACGTTAATAAGAAATTAGACCACATAAAAAAACCTAAGCAACACATTTTCAGCTTTTTACCATGCTTGCTCAAATCAAAAATTCAGCGTTCTAATGAGGTAATAAAAATAGTTTTTTTTCCAAGTATTTCCTAATAAAGCCATCTTGAAAACCTTTATTGTCCATTTGAAATTTATCCGCCCATGATGGAATTGAATGATAGAAAAGGGCAAAAAAAAGAGGGACAAGCATTTCTTGTCCCTCTTTTTCAAATTTTATTTTATTTGTTCGTTTTCTTAATTGATAAATGGATCTGAAAAACGTTCAGCAGTAGTTACTTCATCATCAGACAAAGTTTTGAGGAAAGCAACTAAACCAGCTTTTTCTTCTGTGGTAAAATTCATTTTCTTCGCATTTCCACTGTTGAAATCTCTCAAAATATTGTGCAAAGTTGGGTGGTTTTGAATCCCTGTACTGTAAAAGTCAACCACTTCTTCCAAAGTTTCAAATCTACCATCATGCATGTACGGACCCGTCAATTCAATGTTTCTAAGTCCAGGAACTTTGAAAACACCTTTGTCATTGGAACTACCTGAAATGTCATAAACACCTTTGTCTGAATATACCATATCCAAACCGTTGTTTGCAAGCGGAACAGTTGATCTGGCAGCAAGTGGACTGTGGCAAGACGAACAGTTGGCTGTAAACAATGCTTTACCCAAGTTTTCTGAAGCAGTAAAGTTGTGAAAATCTCTTGTATGATCCCCATAATTGGCTTCCATTCCATCATCAAACTTACTTTGATGGCTTCCTAGAGAATTGATGAATTCAGTCATAGATTCCAATACTTTATCTTCAAGTACTGTCTTATCACCACGGTATGCTTTTTTAAACAACCAATCGTATAATTCAGGGTTCTCTTGAATTCTATCGACGACTTCGCTCATTTCCATGCCCATTTCCTTTTCATTCTTGAAGGTGGCCGTACTTTGTTCCTGTACAGATTCTGCACGATCATCCCAAAAGAATTGAATTCTACCTGGTCCATAATAAGCACCGAAATTAATGGCATTCCCCAAAGCCAAAGAGTTTCTATCTGTTAGGTGGCCATTGATTCCTTTACTAAAAGCTACATTATCCGAAAAAGCCAGACTTTGATCATGACAAGAGGCACAAGAGATTTCTTTATTTTCAGAAAGGTTGGTATCATAAAAGATAACCCTTCCTAAAGTAGCCTTGGCATCATTGATCTGAGGTGCAAAGAGACTGAAACTGTTGTAATACTCAGGCAAATTTATCTGATAATCGAGCAACTGATCAGGAAGATTTACTATTTGTGCTGTTTTCGCATAGTCTTCAGGATAGAGATCCTTAGATTCGGTTCTATTTTCGTTTTTTGTACAACTAACCAAAACGAGGGTACAAATCATACAGAATGATAACAGACTGGAAACTTTAAAATTTCTCATATAATTTCGTTTTTTACTTTTTAAAGGCATTCATCTTTTATAAAAATAAGCTATTTTTTGCATTTAGAACTCATTTCATCTAATCCATTTGAGGAATTCAGGTCATTTAACGTTTTAACCCAATCTACTATAGTCCTATATACAATACGCGATTAAACTTGAAATGGTGGCCTTTAGCAAAGAGTTTTGATGGAATATAAGGTATTGGATGTCAATAATTCTGCAAATTGATGACAACAAATACTGGATTTTATTAATTAGTAAAAATGACTTTCGCTGACCAACTCTTTAGTCAAATTCAATTGATCCAACAGTTTTTGTTTTACTAATGGAAGCATAATGAAATGCCCAAATTGTAAATAATATTTTACCACAGAAAAATAACTTAAGAAACTTAATGCTTGCATCGTTAAAGTATTTAAGATTTTAAGAAAAGCAGGAGCGACCCCTCTGGTCGCCCCGCTAAGAAATAAATTACAGGTTTTATTTGATTTAGAGCAGGAGCTTATGGGCTAGAACTGCTCCCCATTTATTATTTATTTTGACCAAATTTGAATACCAGAGACAAACCAATTTTGCCAAAATCCTCCACATTCTTATTTCCCTCATCGTTGAAAATTAGCATGGGAACTTTATAATCAATGCCCAGTCTAAAATTATCTGCTTCTACCCCAATTCCAAATTGACTTCCCAATTCTGTTCTGGTAAATGACCGGGTCTGTCTCACACTTTCCTCCGTATTTTCTCTGGCAAATTTGCTGTAAACTTCACTATTAACCGTTGGCCCAAACTGCCAAAAGAATTTAAACTCTTCGGCCTTAGAAACAAATCGGAACAGTATTGGAATTTCAGCGCTAACTGTTTTAGTATTATATCTATTGACATATTTGTTCCTTTGAGTGTAGCTAGAACGATAGCCAGCCCAAAGCCCTGTTGTAAAAAACACCCTTTCACTCAATTCAAAATCCACCGTTGGCCCGAGTTTATAAATCGGACTGAATCTAAATTCAGATTCCATGGGATACAGAAGATTAATAGAAACAGGGTTGACAAAATCTATTCCTGCATGAAGTCCAAATGTTTGTGCATTTATATGCAAGCTTGACATAAAAATCAAACTAAGACTTAAAATTTTAATTATATTTTTCATGGTATTATTTTTTAGTTGTAATGGTAAAATAAATTTCATTGCATCAATCTTACCGATTCTTTTACGAATCTTTAAAGGCCTATTTTTGAAAGCAGGAGCAGCTTGGGGCAGAACCGCTCCCTGTTCAAAAAATTACTTATAAAGGTGTTTAGGTTTAATAAAATTTCCCAATGTGTAATTGACAGATAGCGCCAAGCTGCCATTGAATATCTTATCCTGAAATTCTAAACCTTCTGAAAGGTTCATCACTTCCGTTTTAACATCCAAACCAAAACGAAATGATTTCACCTGGTACCCTATTCCAAATTGACTACCGAAAGTTACACGATCAAAGGTCTTATTTATTGTCTGTTCAGTATGCACGCCTTCTTCTAAATCTCTTATTACTCTAGTTTCATGATACCGAATCCTCGACCTCAAATTTGATCCAAACTGAATATGAATTTGATTTTCTTTTACATCCTTTACAAATCTGAATAGCAAAGGAATTTCAGCTCTATAAATTTGTTCAGAATCAAATGACAATTTGTTGTCATAGTTACCAAAACCTTTTGTGTTGGCAAAAGACCCGATCAATCCTGTAGAAAAAAACATATTATCAGTCAATTCAAAATCAACCGTAGGACCAAATGTTAGAAACTCTTGAAAATTGATTACTGGATCGTGGGCTCCTTCAAGAAAATCGGGTATTTCGGTTCCCAATTGCAAACCAACTCTTTGTGCATTTACATTCATTGCGAACAATAAAAAAAAGTTTATTATTAATATTTTAATTAAATTTTTCATGATTCTAAATTTTATAATTCTATAATTTATTTCTTCAAATCCTACTCGTTTGGCTTTTCGGGATCGCCTCGTTTTTTTAATTGGTTTCAAAACTCCATTGATTCAAAACAGTTCATTTGTTCTCCATTCCTGAAGAAATTCAATTTTATTCACCACAATAAAATTGGTAATCTGTTTTGCGTTTTTGTTAAAGGTCAAGAAAGTCTTTTAGTATTTTTGCGTCGCATTGATCAAACTCGGTTGATCAATTGTTCCTGGCATTAAAGTAAGATGGAGTTCAAATTGCAAGGAGGTATTTGCAATCAAATTTTGTCCAAAGACAGTAATGATGCTTGTTAGTGAAAATGTCAGGAACATTATTTTTATTATAGTATTCATTTTTTAAAATTTTATTTCAAATTCAAAACTCAAAGCCTCCTGTAATTTCTTTTTGTGGAGTTCGTCTCTCGTTGAAATGGATTCTGTAATTTATTTCTAATATCAAGCGGCTGATAAACTTTCCTCTTCTGACCGATTGATGATCCAAATTTAGGCCGCATTGGAGCTTTATGAAAATTGAATTTTAAGGCTGGAATTGCCATTTCTAGGAAGAATCAAGAAAAAGTATTGAATAACAATTTTAAAGAAGTGCAAATTGCTATAAAGTGCAGAATTGGAAAGGAGAGTTGCGATATAAGCAAATTGAGTAAGACGATTTCTTTAAAATTTGCGAAATTTGCAAATCTACAAAACACCTTAAACAATCAAATCAATCATTTTAACACAATTATTTGATTATCAATTAATTAAATTCAAACGAAGAAAAAAGCAACAAAAAAAAACAACAAAAAAAAGCATTTTTATCAACAACAATTGAACTATATTAGCGTAATTCTATTAGATTTTAGTAATGCATAACATAGAACCATATTACAATTGGCGAGACCAGTACACTCCTGAGGAAGATGATAAATCCCCTTTTTTCGGAAAAGAGTACAGTGAGTTTCAATTCAGTACCAAGATTTATAATTATTTCATTCATCCACAATGGGATGAGATGGGTTCTCCAACACTTTTCCTAAAAATGGTATATGTCAATTATCTGCAAGGATTTGCGGTAATTGAATTGATGGGAGAATGGAATGATTGCCTGCACAATGACATCATGTTTTTCAAAAGAAACATTTTGAACAAACTGATGGAACATGGAGTAAGCAAATTCATTTTGATTGGGGAGAATGTTCTAAACTTTCATTTTTCAGATGATTGTTATTATGAAGAATGGTATGAAGAAGTAGCCGATGAGGGCGGATGGATTGTTTGTATGAATTTCAGGAAGCATGTCCTTGAAGAGATGGAGCAAATCAGACTTTCGAATTACCTCTTATATGGTGGCCACTACAACAGCGTGAATTGGAGAGCCTGCCGCCCAAACCATTTTTGCCAATCAGTTGAGGATCTGATTATGAAAAAGTTGGCACTTTGAAATGGGGGTTCATTATTCTATTCTTGAAAGTTCATTAAACTAAATATTCCTCCCAATAAAGCAGATAGAAATACTCACCTTGCATTCCTAAGTTTGCCAAGTTTGCCAAGTTTGCTAAGTTTGCTAAGTTTGCTAAGTTTCATTTAACGGATTTGCTTTGCTGTAACAATTGATGCATTTAACCAAATGGTAATTTAAAATTCCTATAGGGCCAGTCGCTAACTTTTATTTGGATAGTCTGAATTGGTCAAGCTGAAGATTGACCAGAACTTAATATGGATTTAGCTTATTACTCTTCTTCCTCATTTAAATCTTTTTCGCTTTCCTCTTCCGCCTTATCCGATTTACTTTCAGGATTTTCTTTAGACTCTTTTTCTGAATCAATATCAGATTCTTTTTCTGAAATACCATCCGACTCTTTTTCTGAATCGTCTTCTAAAGCACTTTCCAAAACACTTTCAGAAGCTTGGTCATAATCACCACTGATATGGACATAATCTTCCGTCAATTGGTCAAAGCCTTTGAAATGAAGCAGAAGCTGAGCAGTTGAGATTAGATCATTTTGGCAATGTTGACAGATTTTTTCAAAGTTTTTGTCCTTCCAATAAAGATCATTCAAATCAGATCCATCAATCGGATCATTGGGATAAGTAATGCCCATTGCTTTTGTCAGCAATTTAAGGGAGGAGAAATTTCTCATTTCACCAAACTTCCAAATTTGGAAAGTATCGAGCATGCTAAAATTTCTGGGTTTGTTGGCAAGTATGGCAAATTTATGAGGAAGATTAATTCCGTTGATCATCATTCTCCTGCATAGAAAAGGGATGTCAAACTCTTTTATATTGTGGCCAGCAAAAACGTATTTATGATGTTTGTAATAGGTATTGACCAATTCAACAAAAGAATTCAAAATTGCTTGTTCATTGTCTCCACAGAAAGATTTCATCCTTAAACCAAATCCTCCTGATTTCTCTGGCATGAAATAGGCAACCGAAATACAAACTATTTTACCAAACTCAGCATACAAAGCTGCTCGGTTCACATACGATTCTTCTATGGTCTCCTCCAGTCTAAAAAATCTGGCCTTTCGCTCCCAAAAAGATTTATAATCAGCATCAAGTTGATCAAAGGAATTGACCTCAGAAACCGTTTCAATATCTATTAGGATAAGATTTTCCAGGCGAATATGATTAAGCATATAGGTCGTTTTTCATTTAATGCTTAAATATCCTATTTTTTTCAAAGAATATCCGTCGGATCGGAACTCTTTTGCTAAACAATTGATTATTTCAGTATTACACTCCTTATATAATGCAAGAAAAGATAGATCAAGCTTTGATTTGTTTAATTTTTTCTGATAGTTCGTTTGTAAGTCATTGAGAACCGATAATCAGCTATTTATGTTTCTCGTAGCCGTGGCTATGAAAAAATAAAGGAGCTTCGTCTTGAATTCCAATCACTTACAATCAATCTCGACTCAAAACATTGAACATCTTCATTAATAAAAGAAGCCGAATCAAACATTTCCGTTTTTTAATTCGTTTTTTATAGAAGGAATTGGTTTTACTTTAACAGCATTGTTTTATAGCTGTTAAATATTAGACGCAGCAGAAACAATGGTCAGATTGAGGTTTTTTAGTAGGAAAAAACATTGAGAATCTTTTCAGTATAAAATTGATGTTTCTAATATCTAAAATCTATCCTCTATTTTCTGTTATTTATATTAAATTTGTTGTAATTGTAGAATGCGTCCTTTTTTTTAGCCTCTTATAAAGTTTCCGTCAAAGCCCTTTAGATTTCCGTCCTATGTCTGAGAAAGAATACAGCAATAAAAAACGTTCCCAAATGGGGAAAAGCAACAAGACCAGTGGCGATTTGTCCAGTTTTGTTTTTGATAAGCTCCAGCCCCAAGCCTTGGAAATGGAGGAAGCTGTGCTGGGAGCTATGATGTTGGACAAGGACGCTGTGTCCAATGTCATCGATATCTTGAAGGCCGAAAGTTTTTATTTGGACAAGCACCAGAAAATTTACGCTTGTTTCCAAGAGTTGTTTTTGAAAAACAAACCTATTGACCTATTGACGGTTACTGAGCAGCTCAAAAAAAGTGGTGTTTTGGAAGAGATTGGAGGAGCCTTTTACCTCACACAACTAGCCAGTAGAATTGGTTCGACTGCCAATGTGGAACATCATGCAAGAGTTGTCTCTGAAAAGCACATTTTAAGAGAACTGATTAAAAGTTCTAATATGATCATCAAGGGTGCTTATGATGAAACGATAGATGTTTTCGATTTGCTTGACAAATCTGAGCAAGCCCTTTTTGAAATTACGGATCAAAACCTTCGAAGAAATTTCGAGTCTATGGGAAATTTGCTGAATCAGGCGATTAAGCAAATGGAGGAATTGGCTCAAAACGACAATGCTGTTGTTGGAATACCATCTGGTTTCACTGCTTTGGACAGAGTTACTTCTGGTTGGCAACGTTCAGATTTGATCATTATGGCTGCTAGGCCAGGAATGGGGAAAACCTCGATGGTTTTAGCTCTAGCCAGAAATGCCTGTGTCGATCATAAAAAACCCATTGCATTTTTCTCTTTGGAGATGTCCTCCCTTCAATTGGTCAATCGTTTGATTTCATCGGAAGCAGAATTGCCACAAGAAAAAATGAAAAGAGGGGAATTGGAAAGTTATGAATGGGAACAATTGCATTCGAAAATTCAAAACCTTTCCGATGCCAAACTTTTTATTGACGATACACCAGGCCTGAACATCTTCGAACTGCGTGCCAAATGCCGTCGTTTGAAAATGCAGCACGACATTCAAATGGTCGTTATTGACTACCTCCAATTGATGTCAGGAACAGGAGATAAGAAAGGAAATCGTGAACAAGAAATTTCACAAATATCCAGGGCATTAAAAGGAATTGCAAAAGAATTAAACATACCAGTTATTGCACTAAGTCAATTGTCTAGGGCGGTTGAAACCCGTGGGGGAAATAAGAGGCCGCAGTTGTCGGATTTGAGGGAATGTATAACTGGTGATACAAAAATTTTCTTGCCAGATTCAGGAGAATACATTCCGGTTAAAGAATTGTTAGGCAAAAATGGATTTAATGTTTTGGCATTAAATGAAACTGATTACAAACTTCAAAAGTCTAAATGTTTAGATGTTTGGGAAACAGGTAAAAAAGAAATTTACGAATTGACCACCCAATCTGGATATAAAATCAAAACCAGTTTAAATCATCCGTTTTATACAGTCAATGGTTGGCAGCA
>CALBCY010000230.1 GCA_937927195.1 uncultured Chitinophagales bacterium | reverse complement strand
AGTCTTACCAGAAGAGAAAAGGAAGTGCTGCAATTGATTATCGATGAAAATACGACCCAAGAAATTGCTGATGTTCTGGGCATCAGCTTTGGAACGGTTGAAGTACATCGCAGAAATATACTTATAAAATTAGGAGCTAGAAATACTGCTGGGATGGTTAGGATTGCCTTTGAGCATAAGCTGTTAGAATAGAAGGAAAGATTTTATATTTTAGCCTTCTTGACAAATCGGGCGGCCAGAGGCCGCGGTTATAAACGTTGGTCAAGCTGGAGCTGGACACGAACCTGAAGCTGGACACGATCCAATCCGAATGCCTATCGGAATTCCAGTAGTTTCGGTTCCTATGTGAATTCATATCAATTTTTATTTAATGCCTTTTTAGCTTTGTGATAACAGAAAATTGATTCCTATTGAAGGATTGATTTTTTGATATTTCAAACTAAAAAAGAAGAACAATGAAACACCTTTCCACAAAACTCCTTGGGCTTGCTATCTTTATTGCATTAATATTCAGTTGTAAAAAAGAAGCGCCTGTAGAACCTATTATTCCGAATAGGAATCCAACAGCAGCCCAACTCAGTTTACCTGCCAATGGAACAAGCAACCAAGCGCTATTGCCGGTATTGACTTGGCAGGCCTCAAGCGATCCTGATAATGATCCTGTGAGCTACGATGTTTTCCTCGATACAAACTCCGATCCGCAAACGAGGATCGCAGCAGGATTGAATAATAACAATTTCACCTTGACACATTCTTTGATGTCCGGAATCAGGTATTATTGGAAAGTAATTTCAAATGACGGAAATGGGGGATCTGCCATTAGTTCAGTGTTTAGCTTTTCTAGCAAGGAAAATATTCCTCCTAGATATTTCAATTTATTGAGTCCTGAAAATGGAGAGGAATTCATTGATTTGAATCCTATTTTGTCTTGGGAGACCGCATTAGATGCAGACGGTGATGCCGTTGTTTATGATTTGTATTTTGGCAAAGACAATGTTCCATCCACAGCTTATGCCACCGGCCTTTCTGAAACTTCCTATACTATTACGGAACCTCTTTTAGCAGAAGGACTTTACCATTGGAAAGTAATTGCTAGGGACGGAAACGGAGGATCGTATGAAAGTAACACCTTCTTTTTTACCGCAAGGCCACTTATAGGAGCTACTAAATTACCAGATGCCCCTTGGTCCGCTAGATCTGGTCATCGGACACTGGTTTATGAAGGGAAGATCTGGGTGATGGGCGGATCGGGTTGTTGCGGCGGGGCGCTCAATGACGTTTGGAATTCTACCGACGGTGAAAATTGGACGCTGGTGACTGAAGCTGCAGATTTCCCAATTCGCAAATCTTTCGGAGCATTGGTTTTTGATAATAAAATGTGGGTTATTGGAGGTGTCGGACAAAGTTATATTGCTGGTAGTGATTACAATGATGTTTGGTTCAGCACTGATGGAGCAAATTGGACACTGGCTACAGACAATGCAGCATTTCCTCCAAAAAACGGAATGGAATCGGAAGTTTATGACGGTAAAATGTGGATTTTTGGAGGGTCCACAATTGGACAGGAGATTTCAAAAAAGCAGGCCTGGTACAGTACCGATGGCGTGGAATGGGCCTTGGCCATTGATGATACCAATTTTGGTGGAGAAATTAACTTTGAAATAACAGAATTTAATGGGAAGCTTTGGAAAACAGGAGGCTGGACCAATCTGGTTTATAGCAGTACAGATGGCATAAATTGGGAACTAGAAGCGGAGGACCTTGGAATGGGCGAACGATACACTCACGCTTGTGCTGTTTTCGATGACAAACTATGGTTGATCGGTGGGGCAGACCGATTGATCAGTCTACTAAATGAAATCCCAGATGTTTGGTTTACAGAGGATGGTATCAACTGGCAATTGGCCGCAGCGGATGGAGGATTTCGGGCAATGGTCACACATGACGCAATTGTATTTAACGGAAAAATCATGCTCGTTGGTGGCGGCGCTGGTTGGCAAAGTGGCGATGTCTGGAATGAGGTTTATGCGCTTGATTATTTATAGTTTATTTTTTAGTATTAAGTAACAAGTATAAAGACAGGGTAAGACCCTTTTAATTGGTAAGGCCTTACAATAAAATTGCAAGGCCTTTTTTTGGAAATTTTGCAGTTTTTGTTCATGGCAAATTTGGTGATAACACCAAATTGAAGCTATTTGGCTGAGTTTCTGTGCGCGGGAAGAATAAACAAATTATTGTTTATTTACCAAGCATATTTGGGGATGACCACAATTTATAGCAATTTTGGAAATATGGACGATAAATACAAAAGAGTGGATTGCAATTTTTATGATCACCTTGAAATTCACGCCACTTACAAGGAGAAATTGGAAATTATTTATGAAAAGGAAAACGGGGGAAATGAAACGATCATTGTCAAAATAAAAACGCTGGAAACGAAAGACAAGGCAGAATTTTTAATTACGGATGAAGGACAACAAATTCGATTGGATAAAATAATTTCACTTAGGAAATTGTAGCTCATGGGATAAAGTCAATACGGTTGGTTTGTGTTATGAACGCAGGAAGACTGCCGTGGAGACACCTAGACACAAAAGGACAATGTAATAAAATTGGAGTATGCAAGAAACGGAAACACGATTCTAATAAATTAAAAATCAAGCATCATTTAATTTTCAAGGTTTTTATTTCACTATAAAACTCATTTTAATATTTTTGAAACGAGCTTTTCTAAAGTCGGAAGCACATCCGTTTTGAACCAAGGATTCTTGGCCTGCCATATATTGTTTCTAGGCGAAGGATGGGGCAAAACAAAATGTTCAGGTAAGTATTCTTTATAACTTTTCACCGTTTCAGTTAAGGTTCTTTTCTTTTTCTCAGCTAAGTATTGATCTTGGGCATATTTTCCAACCAACAATATCAATTCAATCTTTTTCATTTTATCGAATAATTGTTTGTGCCATAGTGGTTCACATTCTTTTCTGGGAGGAAGATCTCCAGACTTGCCTTTACCTGGATAGCAAAAACCCATTGGGATCAAAGCGACGATTTCAGGATTGTAGAAATCTTCTTTTTCTATCCCCAACCAATTTCTCAAATTGTCGCCACTTTTGTCTTCCCATGGAACCCCACTTTTGTGAACGACTGTACCTGGCGCCTGACCAATGATCACTATTTTACTCTTGGGATGAGCTGCCAATACAGGATTTGGGCCCAATTCCAAATGAGGCATACAGACGGTACATTTTGATATTTCTGCGAGGAGTTTTTTCATGTTTTTGGGAGGCTATTGGCCTTTAGCTTTTAGCCTTTGGCCTTTGGCCTTTTTTAATGTTAGTCCAAGATAAACAGTCTTTTCCTTATAAATAGTCTTTATGCTTATTACTGGGTACTTTAAGCGCAGCGATATAAAATGTACGATATTACTCCTTTCCATTTCATCATTCTCTCATTGTCTCATTGTCTCAAGCCTCATTTAAGTCTCCAAGATTTCTAATATTTCATTGTTCTCCAATACGGTTTTGGAGGATGGATTAATCCCTGCCTTAAACATGGCCTCTGCCAATTCGGTCGATTTAATACTATATTTATTTCCCATCAGTTTTACAATAGGATAAAGCAGCCTTGATACAGAATACATCAAATTGGGCGATTTCCTTTTTTCTACCGGATAAATTTAACCCGGACGGAAAAGGTGAAGGTTGCCAAAGTTCTGACTCATAAGGTAATTTTCAGCCATTCCTTTGTATCTCGCAAAAGAAGTTTTGCTTTTTTCTGTTTGATCTGCTCCTGCTCCACTTAGTAAACAAAAATTTACATCAGGGCTATTTTGTTTCAAGACATCAGCGATTGATTTGACATAGTCAACCGTGATTTCTTTAAATTTTTCATCAGTAACAGCTCCCGTATAAACCCCTATGCAGAAATAAGCGATGTCTTGATTCTGAAATTCAGGATGGATCCCCGACAGGTTTAGAAAATCCTTGTGAACAATCTGTTTTAGTTTGGGATGGTCAATTCCCAATTTCCTTCGCCCAATGGAAGTAACTTTCCCTATTTCATTAGAATCTAGACAATATTTCAATAAAATATTTCCAACCATTCCAGAGGCTCCTACTATCACAACATTTTTCATGCTAACCATAAGATTTTATTGAAGCGTCGCAAGTACGCTAGATTTAAGACTGTTGTGCAAATTGTTGATGATAGATTTCCCCTGCTTTGGCATTTCACAAAATCAAATTTCACATTCTAAAAATACTAAAATAAGAAAAACTTTTTAGGCAAATCGACTTCTTGGGGACGATTGGTCAATGGGAGTATGATAGAAAAAGTAAAAAAACTTTTAAAAACTTGATGACCTTTTATGTCTTTCTGCGATACATCAATAAAAGGATCAAACAATATTGATCCAACAAAAAATAACAGATTTCCCAATTCTGATATGCATTTTCCTAAATTATTTGATTAAAATGCCAAAAGTAAAACCCTCTTTCCAGATGGGAAAGGGGGTTTCTTTGTTTTGAATATAGTTTTCTATCCAATTATCTAATAAGTGTAACATTGCCTACTTCGGTACGACTACTGCCATCGACAAAGCCGAGGATAATGGTGTAAACATAAACACCAATATTCAACTTTTCACCCTTGAAGGTACCATCCCATTGAAAAGAATTGTCAGAAGAAGAAAAAACATTCCCTCCCCATCGGTTAAAGATCTTTACTGAAACATTTTGAATGTTGTTTCCAGTGACTTCAAATCTATCATTTTTCCCATCATTATTGGGCGAGAAAGCATTGGGAATAAAAAATAAATTGGTCTGGCAATTTTCAATCTGAATATTTAAAATTGCTGAATCTTTGCAAGTCTCATTGAAAACTGTGTAGGTATAAGATCCAGAAAGGTTGATGGATGGATCAATTGTCCCATTCATTTGATTTCCATTGGGGTCCTTCCAGGTTCCGAATTCCTCCCAATCTCCGATCAAAAAATCACTCAACAGGCGAGTCTCTTCATTGTTACACAAATCGAAGTAACCACCAATTCCAGCATTCGGCAATTCATACACAACTGGGTATTCGCACATGCAGGTTAACTCATTGTAAATTGGGATGGTGGTGCAATCTTCATCCTCTTCGCACAAATTAGACAAGGGAATATTTACTTGCTCACATTGACAGCTTATTTCATCCCAGGTTTCCTCTCCATTCGCACAGATTCCATCATCGGTGCAAGGCGCTGGTGGAACGCCAAGGGCACATTCACATAATATTCCATCCCAAAATTCTTCTCCGTTTGCA
>CALBCY010000229.1 GCA_937927195.1 uncultured Chitinophagales bacterium | reverse complement strand
GATCAGGATGAAATTTTAAGAAAATACCAAAGCTTTGACAAGCTATCTACTTGGTCTTATATAGGATCAGATTTGAGATACTTCGGTCCAATGGCTCAGGATTTCTTTGCAGCCTTTGGAGAAGACAAACATGGTTATGTCGATTCTGATACCACCATTTCAACCCACAATATTGCAGGTGTCAACTTTATAGCTGTAAGGGCATTGGAAGAAAGAACCAGAAAGCAAGCTGATAAAATTGTAGAGCAACAAGCTTTATTGATGCAACAGGCAGAAGAAATTCAAGCCATGAAAGAAGAGCTGGAAAGAAATGAAGGCCTAGAAGAAAGATTGAGAAAAATTGAAGCCTTTCTTGAATTAGAAAATGATTCGAAAGCAGCTGTAAGTGGAAAACTGAACGATTAATATCGGATTAAAATCAATTTTCCATTACATCATTTCAGTCATTTCAATCAATTTCAAGCTTTTTAAATACTTAAAGATTCAGTCGTGAAAAATTTCATTATATATTTCTTGTTTCTGAGCAGTTTGGCAATAAATGCACAGGTGCTGACCAACAATGGTGCACAGATTACTGTTACCAATGGTGGGATTCTTACTGTTAATGGAGATGTGCTTAACTCTATTGGGAATGTGGACAATGCCGGATATGTTTTGGTCAATGGAAGTGTTACCAACAATGACAACATAACTGGATTTGGTGTGGGAACGGGTTTGTACGAAGTTCGAGAGAACTGGTTCAACAACAGCAATTTTACAGCAGATCAATCGACCGTATTATTAAATGGCGGCAATCAGATAATCGGCGGATTGAATCAGTCCGACTTTTATAATTTGACATTGGATGGAACTGGTATTAAAAGTCAGCAAGTAAATTCTTTGGTGAGCAATCAATTGGAATTGAACAATGTTGAGTTAGCGACAGACTTGTACGATATGAGTGTTAGCAATCCCCAGGTGAATTCGATCGGGCGGGGGACAGGTTTTGTGAGCAGCTTGGGCGATGGCGCTTTGTACAGATTGACGAATTCCACAGGTACTTATCTTTTTCCCACAGGTTCTAGTTTGGGAACTGTGAGGTATCGTCCAGCTGAGTTTACACCCAATTCTGCCGATCCCCATGAATTTGGAGCAAGGCTTGTAAACAATGACCCCAATTTGGATGGATGGGATCGAGACATCATTGATGGGAAAGAATTGTGCAGCATCAATCCTCGCTTTTACCATTATTTGTACAAGTCATCGGGACCATCGGCATCTAATCTTGCTTTGTACTTTGATCCTGCGACAGATGGGGAATGGGATAAAATGGCTCATTGGCAAACCACTCCAAGATGGGAGAGCATGGGCACGGTCGCCAACGTTAACAATGCTGGACTTTCTGGTCTTGAAGTTTCTAATTGGGATTCATACACACCGAGGCCTTTTGCTTTAGGTGCGGGCTGGCCAGTATTGGATGCAGGAATGGATCAATCGATTCAGTTTGGTGAAACGGCAGATTTAATGGCCAACTATGTAGGAGCAACAATTGGGACAATAGAATGGACGTATTCTCCCGCTTTGACTTGTTACGATTGTCTTGATCCAGAAGCCAATCCAGCTTCGACAAGTACTTTCATTATCACAGTAACGGATGTCAATGAATGCAGAATTAGCGATTCACTAATAGTTGAAGTAAAAGGAGCTCAGGCTCTGATTCCCAATGCTTTCTCTCCAAACAATGATGGGGCAAACGATTTCTTTTCTGTCATCAATAGGGAAACACTTGACATCTTAGAGATCAAGGTTTTCAACAGATGGGGCGAATTGGTGTTTGAATCCAATGCGCTTGACGCAGCGTGGAATGGTTTTTATAAAGGAGAGCCTCAAGAAATGGGGGTTTATATGTATCAGATAGAATACAGCTTTGTAGAAGATGATAAGTTGAGATATGAGAAAGGTGATGTAACCTTGGTAAGATAGATTCGGAATCCGGAATCCGGAATTCGGAATTGGGTATTCGCTGTTCGATATTCGAATCGGATAAAAGAATGATCATGAATAATATTCAGATATATCCCGTAATTGAAATGAGTCCGTGGCGGGTGGATGGAGGCGATAATCTTGACTTAAAACCCGGGCAAGCATATGCTGATTTTGCAATTGAAATATTCAAAAAGCACGGTATAAAAAACATTGAAAAATTAGATCCACACGGATACAGCTCTGTTAAAATTTCGGATATTGACGATTCTGATTTAAAAGTTCTAGTAGAAAAAGAATTGGATGATGCTGAAATACCAGAAAATGGAACAGAAATCGTCGGCTCTTTTAGTGGAGGTTTGGTTCTTATTTCTGAAAATGGAACGGTGATAAATCACCAATGCTGTGGAAGCATATCCGATTATAAGAACTGGAAAGAATTTTTGAAAAAGTCTCCCGAAAATTGGGAACAAATTTGGATTGGTCACCCTTGGATTTATGGAAGAATCAATGATGATGCTTTAGAGTTATCTGATTATATTGAACATACAGGAACCTTAGAGGTTGAATTACCCGTTAAAGTACAAGTTGATTTAGATGAATTCATTAAGGCCTTAGACAAAGCAATTGAAGAATTAATGGATCTCAAAAAACGTATTTTAGAGATTCTAAAGATTGAAATGATCGACATTTCAGAAGAGTTAACCGAATTGTTGATTGAAAATGAATACCACTAAGACTATCCTAAAACTATCCTAGGACTATACAAAGTCTTATCGGCGCCGTTTTTATTAAGGTTAAATAGAGAACTCCAATACTGTTATAGCTATTTTTTTTGCTGGGAGATTTTGTGTGTCGATAACAAAACTCGCTAAGTTTTTACTTCAATTCCTTCAAGATTGATCCTGCCTTTTCAAACATGAAATTATCTTTTTTAGACCTAACCAATTCCAGGGCTTCAATGGCTTTCTCCTTATTTCCTTGTTTTAGATAAACGAGAGATTGATACCAATAACCTTTGTGAAAGTCCAATGTATTGCTTTCAGAAAGTAGCGTGAAAGTTTTTAAAGCATCTTCGTACCTATTCAATTCCAATTGGGAAACTCCTTGATATAGAAGAACATTTGGATTGATTTTTTGAGCATTTTTATTTATTGCAGAACAAAGATCAATAGTTGCTTCAAATTTATTTTCCTTGAACAACTTCTCAACTTTCATACTCTCCGTCAATAATGTTCCTGTTGCAGCTTCGGATTTGGTTGTCATCGAAGGCAAATCATCCCAAGAACTATTGTCACTGTAAATTTCATTCAAACCTACTGTCATGAATTGAGTGAAATACACTACAAAGGCCAAACAAGCTGCAATAGATAAACCAGAAGCATAACGAATCCAACTTGATTTTTGAGTTCCTGTTTTCTCAGTGGTTTTCTCAATGTTTTTCCCAATGTTTTTCCCAACAGTTTTCTCAATGTTTTTTTCTGGACTATTTGACTCAAGGTATCCTTGTTGAAACGAGCCGATTTTTTCTGCAAAAGCGACGCTATCTGATTCACGAAATTGTTGAGCAACTTCTTTTACTTTATCAGCGCCTTGATTCTGGAATTCCCAATGCTCATCGTTTTGAATCCAATCAAGCTGCTCATACATTTCAACAAACTCTTGCAATTCATCAGAGGCATTGATTTCATTCTGGAAATCTTTAGTTTCCAATTCGTTCATTTCACCACTCAGAAACTTTTCAAGGCGATTCATTTGTTTGTCATCAAGATTCATAGTTACGATTTAAGACGGCTGTACCGTTGGTCATTTTTTATTAGTTGAATCAGTCTTTTTTTGCATTTAAAAACGCGTTGTCTTGCAACGGTTTGGGATGCATAATCAAATTGCTTAACAATTTCAGCATAAGGGACTTTTTTAAAAACCAATTTTATTATTTCCTTACACTGTTCTGAAAGTTGTTTAAACTTTTCATTGTACAATTCCCACTGGTTTTCTTCTACATAAAAACCAGCCAAATCCAAGTCTTCACTAATAAGAGTGATATTATCAACATTTGTTACCCTATTTTTTGCTTTTTCTCTTCGCCAAAGATTTCTACACACGATAAATAGGTAATTATCAAAAGATTGAATCTTGACTTTTTCCTTTTTCAATTTCACAAACAACAATAGTAAAGCATTTTGGAAAACATCCTCAGCATCTTTTTGGCTTCCACTTCTAGAAAGGATGAAGTTTTTAACAGAGGGAAAGGAATTATCGTAAATTTTTTTTAAAACAAATTTATTCCCACCCAGAAAGCCCTCAATAAAATCACTATCAGTTTGCATTGATTGGTTTAGAATTAATAAAAAAAGTAATACTTCAACACTAGAACTTAAAGCATAGAACAGATTGCAAGTTAAACATTATCAATGTTTTACTATGCTTTGTAAATCTAATTATTAGCTTTTTAACACCTGTGATATTAATAAAAAAATTAATATACTATTTTGAAATATAAATGATCCTTAATGTGTTAGGGGAAATCCCTTTCGCCTACGCTTCTCTAGTAAGCAAATTAATAAAATTTAAAATTAATTGAGAATGATCGGCTAACAAAATGAAATTGTATTGAGTTTTAGCTGAATTGTTTTTGTCAAGAAGAATTTTGATTTGTTTCAATTGGAAGTCTCAAATATCAAACAGAACATGAATTATTTGTATTCAAGGTTTTATGCAAGCTTGTGAATCTAAAATTTAACCTTCTCAATATTGATCCCATCCTTCCTATTAATGACTTTGCTTGAAAGGTCTAGCTACTTATTCTATTAAGTACCTAAACCGAGGTAATCTGAAAAATAAAATTTTTGATAATCGATTACTTGTGCTCAAGTACAGATAAAATGAACAGCGATTCCATCTATACAGAATGGGCAGATTAATAAAATTTTAAAAATAATTGAGAATGATAGGGTAACAAAATAACAATGCTCCCTCTTTTAATCGAATTGATTCAATAAGGGCGTATTCCGAAAAGCCTAAAATAGAGTAGGAACCTAACTTTAAATTAATGATATGAACACCAAAAGAAAAGGTATAAACAGATATTTTAAAATATTGGTTATGCTACTTATGCTCTCCCCTTTTACCTTGAATTTGAATGCCCAGGCTGCCGCTCAAGCTGACAACTCAAATTATCTACAATTAAATACTTCATTTAAAATTGTTTTAAATGAATCCGCTGAAGTAAATGAAACCTATATTTTAGATGTAAGTAAATTATCCTTCCAGAATTCAGAACAATTGCAGAATTTCTGTGAAATATTCAGTTCTAGACTTCACTCTTTATCAGCTGATTATTCAAGTAGAAAAATTACAATGAATCTTAACAAGGATTTTCTTGAAGGAAACAATATGAGTATTGCAGATGTAAATGCTCACTTTGATTCTCTATCTGCACGAATGGTATATATCTATAACAAAATAAACTAAATCATTATGAAATACATATATTACACTTTTTTAATTTGTTTTTTAGCTACAAGCTCTTTGCTTGGTCAATCAATTGGTGTTGCGACCAGCAACGATGACGATGCATTAATTCAAACTTTAGGAGGCCCTGGAGTTACAATTTCGAATGTTAATGTTAATTGTGATGGCAATGCATACGGATCATTTAACTCAGGATCATTTGGTATAGGAAATGGTGTCCTATTGACATCTGGTGCCATTACAGATGCCCTTGGCCCAAATGATTTAGGTGGAGCTGGCACAAACAATTCCAATGGAGGGAATAACTTGTTGGATGCTTTGGTTTCAGATGACACAGAAGATGCTTGTGTGGTAACTTTTAATATTGTACCTGATGGAAATTCTATAAGTTTTAATTACGTTTTTGGTTCTGAGGAATATAATGAATTCGTTGATTCAGATTTTAATGATGTGTTTGGCTTCTTTATTTCTGGTCCTGGGATATTTGGAACTCAAAACATGGCCCTTCTTCCTGGCGGAGCACCTGTATCAATTCAAACCGTCAATAATGGAGACAGTAATAATTGTGTTCCAAGTGCGGGTTCTTATGTGGATAATTGCATGGGGCCAAATATTCAATATGATGGTCATACAGTTGTTTTGACCGCGCAAAGGAATAATTTGATACCTTGTCAAACTTATACAATCACTTTGGCGATAGCAGATGTTGCTGATGGGGTTTGGGATTCTGGCGTTTTTATAGAGCAAGGTTCATTTTCTGCAGCATCAAATTTTGTTGACTTCCATTTCGAACATGAAAATGGAGTTGAAGATGATGTATTCAATATTTGCGAAGATGTTTGGTTAGATGGATCTGCAACATTTAATACCAGTAGTTTCTACATGGATATCTGGAAAGTAATTCCTGGTTCAGATCCTGATTGGTTAGCGAATCAAGGTGGCAATGATGGCTGGGTACAAGGTAGTCCTGACCTTCTTAACATAACACAAATATTTGGTGGGTCGGTTAACTGGGTCTCTGGTTGTACTTACGAAGTTAAAGTTGCAATCAGTCATCCGCTTTGTGGATGGACATCTGAAACGCATCAATTTACTCTTGAAGGTGAATTAATTGATCATGACATCGAACCATTCTGGTCTCATCCTGATTGTCCTGAAATTGTTTGTGAAGCAGATGAATGGCCAATTATAGTATTGAACGATGATGGCAATCCTGTTGTTAACGGTGGAGGTATAACTGTAGTTTGGGACAACCTTGATACGTGGTGGGTTAATGAAAACATTCAAGCGGACTTTATATTTGTTTCAGCTTTCGAAAATTGGGAAGCAACGATAACCTATCCAGATGGTTGTGTTTACACAGAAACTTACCAAGAAATATGCTGTGAAGACGATATTTTTATCAAAGTATTTGATTGCCCAAGCGATAACCAATTGAATGAATACATTGGTGGTATTAGAGCACAATTGGAAGAAACTAGCAACCCTAAATTGGAGAAACACTTAAATGACGTAGAGTTGTTAAGAGGTAAAGATGGACCCAAAGATGGACCAGATGTAATTGCAGAAGAAGAAAAGGACTGTGATCCTTGTGAAATAGGGTATGTTTTGATTCAATTAGTAGATGAGAATGGAGATGAAATTGATGCATCTTATTACGATACTTTCTCTTGGGACGACGGTACTCAAGTTACAAGCAAGTTGGTTTTCTTGCCAATGGATAATGAAATCTGCTTTACAGCTACAAAAATTGTAGAAGGATTCGAATGTGTTTACGAAGATTGTTTCTATTACGATTGTGATGATGGTTGTCCAGACGAATTGGCAGCACCAACCAACCTTCAGGTAAATGGTACAACCTTGAGCTGGAACCCGGTTCCTGGAGCTACAGGATATATTGTTCATTCCCCATCAGGTGGCGGACCAATTCTTAATTGCAATTGTACTTTTGGAATGTCGATTGCTCCGATTCAAACAGAAAATAATTTCGTGGTATTAACAGGCAATTTAGCAAACTCATGCTTTGTTTGGCAGGTTACCGCTATTTGCGGTGAAGATACCCAATCTCATCCTTCAGGTCAAGCTTGTTATGGAGGAAGCAAATTTGAAATTATTAAGGATGAGTTAAAAAGTTTCGAAAATGTTTCAGTCTCTCCAAATCCAACAAGTGGAAACATGATTATTGAAATGGACACCAACTATGAAACCGATGTTTTGGTTGAAATCTATGATTTCTACGGAAACAAAGTGCACTCTTTTGAAAATCAAGTTAGTTCTCATAAATCTGTTCAATGGGATGGATCTAACTTAAATGAAGGGGTCTACTTTATCTACTTTAAGACAGATAAAGAAACCTTGTACAGAAAAGTTATTGTGAGATAACCAATAGCTTTTGACACTAATAAGACCTGATATAATTTGGTATCAGGTCTTATTTTACAAAAATCCTAAACCTAATTAATTTAGTTATTATATATTTGATAAATTCTGTTGTATTAAACAACGAATTTGTTTAAAAATCCTAAACCTAATAATTTTATTTGAGGAATAAATGCACGAATAGAGATGCTATTTCATGTTCAATCAATTGCTCAGATTTAAACTAAATCCAATCATCATGAAAGTTAATCATTACCTAATTGCAATTTTAGCATTATCAATTTTTAGTTGTCAAAAAGAACCAATGCAGATGGATGAATCTGCAGCAAGTAGGGGTTCAAAGGATCAATCAGCTAACAATGTAACAGATCCTAATTCAGCCGTTTCAAGTTATTTTACCAATCAAATGGTCATACAATACGAAACAGATTTAACAGAAACAGAAAAACAAGCCTTAAGAGATGAATACGAAGTTATAGATCATAAAAATTGTACTTGTGCAGATCCTAATTTGGAACTATGGATATTTTCCACTTTAGGAGGAGTAAATGAAGCATCTCTAGAAGAAAAGGTGCTGACCGCTAAAGAAGAGTCAGATTTGGAAGGAGCAGACTTTAATGGCTATATATATCACGATAACTCTGCCGACGATGTTTCCACTTTTCAGACAGGAATAAATCTAAGTAAAGTTGTTCCCGCTAATACAAATGTTACCATCGCAGTTTTAGATTCTGGCGTAGACTACAATCATTTTGGATTCGATCAACCTTTCTTATACAATAGTAGTTTGGGGGGAAACAGTGGAGGCGCTAATGGAATGCAAGATTATTTCGGATGGGATTTTGTAAACAATGACAATGATCCATTTGATGACAATGGGCACGGAACAATAGTAAACAGTTTGATTTACGATGCCTTGAATCAAAGCAATGTAAGTTTTCAAATTCTTGAAATAAAATCTTTTAATGAAGAAGGGAAAGGCCAGTATTTCGATGTTTTGTGTGGATTTGTATACGCTTTGAAAAACCCTGATGTGGATATAATTAATATGAGTTTTGGTTGGAATGGTGCTGGTATAGGTTTTGAATTGTTTGACAAATACATCATAGAATCTCAAGACCAAGTTCTTTTAACGACTTCAGCAGGTAACAGCGGAAACAATACGGACAACCTTCCACATTATCCTTCTGGTCATGAAAGTCCAAACATTCTTTCAGTAGCGGCCCTTGCAGGCAATATGGAAAGCATAGGACTTAGTGCTTTTTCAAACTACGGAGCTGAAACGGTGGACATTGCAGCGAAAGGTGAAAACATTGAATTCTTTGTTTCACCACTAGAATCGATCACTGTTTCTGGGACATCTTTTTCAACAGCATATGTAACTGCATTAGGTGCAGCAAATTACTCACCTCAAATTAATGTTTCTCAACATATAGAAGCTGTTTTAGAAAATACAATTTACAATTCAAACCTAAATACGATTCAACATTCTTCGTATATAAATAATTAAAAAGTTTGGATAATTAGGTTTAGGTGCTTATATTATTTGAGCAAACTTGAGGGGAGATTAATTTTGGTCTCCTCTCTTTTTTTGTTTAACAATCCGCCAAGCCTATGGGTATTACTAAAAAGTATTATACCATTTTATTGTTCTTGTTTCCCATGTATACGTATTCCCAAACTTCTGGGTTAGATCAGTATGAATCAATAAAAAAATCCGAAATTTCAGAAGAAGAAAAAGTCCTTCAAATAGAAAGGTTTTTTACTGAGAATAATAATTTAGAAGCTAGTGAAATGGCTGAAATTTATTATGATTTCTCAAAATGGAATTGGATAAAACAAAGTCGAGATGAATCTCGGGCAAAAAAATATGCCAAGAAAGTAATAGATATATGTTCTTATGAACCTGGTGTAAATGCAGATTTTTATAAAAAAAATCTCTTTAACTTGGGTTTGTTTAATCACAACTCTGTTGTCCCAAATTATGTGAATGCTTTAAAAAGCTTCAACAGTTTAGTCGAAGTTTCCGATCCGTATGAAAAGCGTTTAGGCAAAGCTTATCGAGAGCAAGGGGACATCTATGATGCGACGGGTGATTTTCAAAGAGCTCTTGAAAATTATGAGAAATCTGAACTCATATTTAATCATAATAAAAATAATAAAGAATTACTCAAAACCTACGTTAACATTGCGGCGACCTATGCCAATTTGAAAGACAGCTTGTACGTCGAGGCTTATTTTGAAAATCTAAATAAAATAGAAAGACTAGGGGAGGATTATGAAATTCCTGTTTCTTCTAAGATAAAATTGTTGTTAAATACCGGTGCTGTTCATAACACTGTAAATGATTTTGACAACTCGATTGTATTCTATAAAGATGCTTTGGAACTTGCAAAGGAAATTAATGATTCCACATTAATAGCAACCATTCTTAATAACATCGTTGTTTACTATAAAAAGAAGAAGGACTACCTTAAATCTGAAGAGAAAATCAAAGAGGGAATCAGTTATGTCAATTCTAACTTCCTTCTTGAAAGTAGTTTCTTTGACAACATGGCAGATCTTCATTTAGCAAAAAGTGAGTTCCCTGACGCTCTTTCAAATTATAACAATGCCATTGGTAAATTATTAAATTCTACGCCAGATCCAACACTTGCTTATTTGCCCAGCATAGATGTTTTGAAAACCTCCTCCTCCGCAAAGGATATTCTTGACTACCTGATCGATAAAACTTTTGCATGGATTAAATATTACGAAGCTACTTCAGAGATTGCTCATCTGCTAGAAGCAGAAAAAACCATTCAACTCAGCGATCAAATTATTGATTTGTTGTATTTTGAAAGTAGAGAAGATCTTTCCAAATTGTTTTGGAGAGAAAAGGGTTCAGAGCTTTATTTAAAAGCTGTTGCAGTTTGCCATATTTTGAACAAGCCAGAAAGAGCTTTTTATTTTATGGAAAAAAATAAAGGTTTGTTATTACTTGAAAAAATTTCAGAACTGAAAGCCAAATTGTTTGCCAATATTCCGCAAACAGTTATTGACAAAGAGTATCAACTAATAAGCCAGATCAAAGCATTACAAAGCTCCTTGCTTAACACAGATTTGGAATCTGGTGAAATTGAAAAAACAAAGAATAAAATTTTTTCTTGCAAGAATAACTATGAAAATTTTGTTGATTCTTTAAAAACTGAATTTCCTCAATTCAGCAAATATAAGGACCACATAAAAATTGTCCCTAGTAATAAAATTCAAAACAGTTTGAAAGAAAATGAGCTGGTGGTGGAATATATTTTAGGAAAAGAATCAGGCTTTGTAATATTGATTTCTAAGAAGGGATTGGAATTGAAGGAACTTAATTCAGTCCTTGATCTTTACAAAGACATTGAGCAATTCAAACTGAAACTTTCTAAGCCATTTACAACGATGGATGAAACAAGAGCGTTTCAAGCAATAGCTACGAGATTGTTTAAAACCATTTTTCCATTTGATGACTTTCAAAAAGAATTAAACGAGAAGAAATTGATTGTAATTGTCGAAGGGCCATTACAAGGCATTCCTTTTGAAGCATTGACAATATCCGAAAATCCTTCCATTCAAGAACAATATTTATTGAACCATTGCAATATTTATTACAAGTATTCTTATTCTTTGGATTCTCAAGCAAAAACCATTTCTAACAACAACCAAAATAAATTTGTTGGATTTGTGGCTTCAGAATTTGACAAGCAATATTTGCCAGCATTGAATAATGATCTTTTTGAAATAAATGCAATCTCTCCATTGTTTAAAGAAAATTTATATACTGGACAAAAAGCTATAAAGCATAAGTTCTTGGAGGCTTATAACCAAAACGATGTCATTCATGTTTCTACGCATGGTGGGGTTGAAAAAGATGTTCCCTGGTTGGCATTTTATGATGAAAAGTTATCTTTTAATGAATTGTACTTTCTTGAGAAACCCAAAAAAATGGTTGTTTTAAGTGCTTGCAAATCTTCTGTTGGTAAAAAAGAAAGAGGGGAGGGGCAATTTAGCTTGACAAGGGCTTTTATAAATTCTGGCGCAAAAAGTGTGGTCTCTACACTTTGGGATGTCAATGAAAAATCTAGTTCTGAAATAATATCACAATTTTATAACAATTTAAATTCAAAGCAAAGTAAGTCGGTTGCCCTAAGATCGGCCAAAAGAGAATATTTAGAATTGTATAAAAACACCAGTCAAGCTTCCCCGTATTACTGGAGCTCGATAATTTTAACAGGAAATGACGATCCAATTTTTACAGAAATTGTCAAACGAAGTTACACCACTTATTGCTGTTTGTTTTTCGGAATATGCTTCTTAATCTTTTTTATTTATTTAAGGAAAGACAAATAACTTACTAACCTGAGTTCGATTATAACTTTTACAATTCTAGCGATAAATAATAAGACAATTTATTAAAAAAAATGGTTCTAACTTATTAAATTAGTTTGTTTAAATCCGATTGATTTGCCACTTTTTGCCTGTCCTTTTGCTTGATCAAAAGGACTAAAAATCAAGGACTTATGCCATTTTTTAACGCTTCTCAATTTACTTAAATCCTAAAAAAAACAAACTCGCTTTATTTAGAACTTATTAAGTTTTGTATAA
>CALBCY010000228.1 GCA_937927195.1 uncultured Chitinophagales bacterium | reverse complement strand
ATTTAAGATTTTAAGCTTAACTTATTGTCCAGTTAAATATAGCAACTCCACCCCTTAAATTAAGCATTTTTGCTTCGTTTCATAAAATTTCACCAGGACCTTTGGTGATAACACCAAAGGAAAGCCATGGTTTGTCTAGTACTAAAAACTTGAACTTTCCATTAAAAAACTAAACCTCACTTAAACTTACCAAAGAACAGGTCGCATTGTGAAATTCTACCAAGTCATCCTCACCCGTGTTACCAATTTCACCATAAGACAAAAATCCAGCCATCGGCTTGTTCCAAAGATTAAAAATAGAATTAACCTCATCCTCAAATAGCATCCCAAAAGAATGATAACGGATAAGGCATGAAATCATTAAAACTGCATCAATATCAGAACCATCGCCTAGTTTCTCTTTGTAATATTCGACCGTATCGGTAACAACATTTATATCAGGATTGGGGCAATATTTAAACTTAGCATGCTCTGGTACGCTTCCTGCTAAAATTGCAGAATTGTCTTTCAAATTAATGTAGACAATAGCTCTCAAAAATGAGCTACCGTTTTCTCTGTATACTTGCAATGGAAATTGGCCAGGAAAGGCAATAACATCAGAATCAGAATGCTCCGGTCGCATAAAAAGCTCTTCCCCAAAAAATTTCTTTAATTCAGTCAAGGCAGGAGCACCATTGATCTCATACAAAACATTTCCTTCACATTTGGTGATCGTGTTGAGCATCCCCAATCCATCCCATCCTGAAATTGCGGTCCCTTTTAGTCTAATTTTATCAGTATCAAAAACTATTGCAACAAAGCCATTGCTGGAATAAAAGCCATTGGTGTAAACATTGGTCTTCAAAAACTCCATATTGTTTCCCCCAAGACCACCAAAAATTGGAATGTCGGCCCCTGCACTTTCTTTGATCCCTTCAACCAATTGAAAACCATCAACGGCTATCCCACCAGAAAAAACAATTATTCCAGGATTGTTAAAGGATTCCTTTGCATATTTCCCAAGTCTAAAAGCGGACTGGTATATACTTTCAGAATAATCACCACTTTCAACTAAATAATAGTCCTGTTGAATCTCCATCATCAATAGACCAATGTGATCTATAGCCAACTTATTATTTTGTATCTCTCCGGCAGTACTACAACCAATAAATTTTATATTAAATTCATTTAAAAGAGCGTCAATTTTATCAATATCACATTTATCATTGGCGAAAACAAAAGCCAGATTCGGATTAAAATCGTTAGCTGAAAATTCTTGCAACTTTAACTTTAGCTCTTCAATATCAGAGCATAATAGAGATTTAGATTTCATATTAGGGTATTTTTTTTCAGGTTGTTCAAAAATAAATACGAAAAAAAAGTAATATTGTTAAGCAAAACTTTTATTCGGATGTGTTCAAAATCTGGTTTACTTAATCTATTTTTTGACAAAAATAGATGCTAATAGATGCTAACAATCAATGTCTAGGGCTTTGTTTATTGTAAAGGTAAAAGTTGTCCCCTTTTCCACCTCTGATTCTAAACGAAGAGTGCCTTTATGGTTGTCAATAATTTTCTTACAAATTGCAAGCCCCATTCCAGTCCCCTCAAACTCACTTGAAGAATGAAATCTTGAATACATTTGAAAAACCTTATCATGGTAGGGTTTTCCAATACCAATCCCATTGTCCATTACATTGAAAACATATTCATTTTCATTTTCCTCACAATCTATGTGAATAATTTTCAAGGCTGATCTGTTGTATTTTAATCCGTTCTCTATAAAATTTTGAAACAATTTATACATCATTGCCCTGTTCGCCTTGATTACAGGAAGAGGTTCAAAATCTATCTGAACCTCAGAATTAATAATTTCGGTTTGAAACATATCAAGTATGCTATCCAAGGTATTATTGAGATCAACTTCATTAATTTGAATACCTCCACTATTCAACTTAGAGTATTCCAAGGTTTCTCTTATCAAATCCTGCATGTTGACTGTGGCTTTCTCTACGAAAGAGAAATAGGTCTGAACTTGGTCATTTTTATCGCCATCTATTTCATCCTTAATCAAACCTACAAAAGATAAAATGGTACGAAGTGGGGCTTTTAAATCATGAGAAACTACATAGGCAAAGCGTTCTAATTCAATGTTGGCTTTCAACAAATCTTCCTTACCTTTTTCAATCTCTTCAATGCTTTGATTTAAGAACTTTAAGTTGTTATTATAATCTGTTTTGTACTTATTGACGAGGAAATTACTTACCTGTAATTTTTTTGCGGTTCCTTTGAGTTCAGACAATAGTTCTCCCTTGTGCTTTTCCCAATCAAAAACACCAGATTCTATTGACTCTATTAAACGCTTAAGTTCCTCCACTAAAAATATTTGAGCTTATTTGAGCTTATACAGTTTACCCATAAGCCGTGATCAAGCAAATATTAAAAAAAAATTGCTTCCACCTATCCTGCAAAACAAACCAAGTTTATACTAGAAAACCCTAAACCTCGAATGCTAAACTACTAACCATAAAAAACGAAAAATTACAAACAATGTTATAAAGAATGTGCTTTCAGAAATTTCGATCTCCTGCTTAAACTGACAAATTTTGAGAATAATTGCCATTTTATAAGAAGAGTTCCTGAAAACAAATTAGACATTACATAGAATAATGTCTAACAACTAAAACTAGATCATAAATATAGCCTATTTATCTCAATTTCATTTACTTATCGTTTCAACACGGCTTATAATAAAATGTTAAAGTATCTTTTGGGAATTTTCTTAGAATCACAAAAAAGTGCTTCGATTAGGCAATACATCGAACTGAATACCTTGTGATTACAGTAAGATTAAAAAAAACTATGATTATTGAGCTGCTTAATTTCGAGGCTTTTTTTCACAAAAACCAAAAAGCTTGGCTCTTTTTCTTTATTTAAAAATTACAATTTTATTGCAATTCAAGCCAATGATTAGAAAGGCCAATTTGTTGTTATTGGAAAGTCAATATGACCACTTTTCTCTTATCCCAGCTACTTATACTCCTAATCAGCCCTAAACTCTACAAAAATCTTCTTTTTCTAGTCTTTCGTTTTTCCTTTATTGATTCAGGCCAAGAATTAGGATCCTCCGCATCATAAATTCTCAAAAATTGATTGTCCCCACCGTCTAGTAGTTCCTCAGGTCTTTTGCCCAAAATCTTAGCTGCAGTATTCACCCCCGAATTCGTAGCTCCGCCTACTCCATGCGAAAGCGTACTTGCTCCACAAAGAAACAAATTCTCAAATTCTGTTTTAGGTTTAAATGCAAATGGTCCAACTCCCTTTAGTGTTTTTTCGGTTCCATAAACATTTCCTCTTGTCGAATTTATGTAAAATTGGTTGGTCATGGGTGTCCCCAATTCCGCTTGAACCACATGATCTTTGGCTCCGGGGATTAATTTCTCAACCGTATTCATTAATTTTTCTTTGAGCCTGTTTTTGAATGTTTCGTATTCAGGTGTATGATAATCATTCAGCTTTTCAAAAGACTCGAAACTAGAATAATCCAGAAAGGTTACAATTTCAAAATTGTGGTACCTTCCATTAAAACTAGCAGGATCTTTCAAGGTCGTGCAACTGAGAAAAACTCCAGAAAATTCGTCGCCCTCCAAGATTGTCTCTTTGGTCAAATGGCCATAAACCGCATCGAGATCAGCCGATTGAAACTTCCATATATTGCTGGAATCTATTCCATGCTTAGTAACATCCATGTCAAGGGTAAGAAATAGTATCAATGAAGTAACTGAATATTTTACCTTCTTCAATCTTTTATGCAACCGCTTGCTTATTGCATTTTCTCCTATTAAGTCAAAAAAGGTAATAGATGGATCCGCATTGGAAACGATATTCTTTGCAAATATTTCTTCGCCATTGTCCAAGCGCACTCCTATCGCTTTTTTTCCTTCCAATAAAATTTTATCAACTTTGGCTCGGGTTCTAATCTCTCCACCCAATGCTTTTATTCTATTGGTAAAACTTTTTACAATTCCACCTCCACCACCTTGTGGATAAAATCCACCATCAAAATAGTGAGACATCAAGACACAATGAACTGGAAAGCTCGCTTTCCCTGGCGGAAGCCCATGATCACCACATTGTACATTTAAAATTGCTTTCAGAACTGGATTTTTCAAATGCCAATCAATAACACGCTTCAGACTAAAAAGGGCGTATTTGCCCATGTGCCTGGTTTTATACGGAATGGTCAAATGATCAAAAAAGCCACTCATTTTAGGAACCAACTGCAATTCTGTATTGACTCGTTTAACCAAATCAACATATTTGTGAATGCCTTTTTTTTCTTCTGGAAAAAGCTCGCTTAAATAATTCTTTAAATTTTCTATTCCAGCTGGTAAATGAAAATGTTGATCTCCTATCACACAATGTTCATAGCCGTCATTTTTCATCCTAAAAAATATCATGTCATTGGCCACTCCAAGCCCTTTGTAAAGCTCATTGGTTCCATCTCCTTCTTGGATCAATCCAACATAATGAACGCCAGGACTAAATCGCTGCCCTTTCAACATAAAACTATGACACCATCCTCCTGGAACATCATGCTGTTCTAAAAGCAATACCTCCTGCCCAGCTTTCGCCAAACAGACGGAACAAGCAAGGCCTCCTGCCCCCGAACCAATAACAATAGAATCATAGTTTTTCCCCATCAATAGCGGTTTTATTTTTTTGTAATAAACTCAATTTATTGTTTTCTTCTTTTGAAATGACATTCATTTTCCATCATTACAAATGGACTACAAGATAATGCATTGGTAGTAAATATTATTCAAAAAAGCTCCTGTGAACTGCATCTTTGTGAAATACAGATTGGAATCGTTCACACAGCTCCAATCTACTTGCCTCTCAAAGGATTAAAAGCTTGGACGAAAAGGGGTCGCTGCCATGGAGTATGGCTACTGTTATTTTATTTATTCCAACAAGCATCTTGTCCCAGTTTGAGACTTTCTTAAAGTTGTGCCTAAAAAAATTTATAAATGAATTTCTGTAAAATTAAAGGCATCTATTTTAATAGAATTCTCTATATCTTAGTCATACATTTGGAACCTAGACATTTTCTCAATTTAAAAAATCAAAAAAAAACAGCTTTGTTTTCGTCTTATGACGCTTACTTTTGGTCTCCTCTGCTTTTTTTGGGCCTTAGTCTTATGACGCTTACTTTTGGTCTTTTGACCAAAAGGGCATTGGCTTCTTTTCATAAAAGTTCACCAAGTCCTTTGCTGACAACACCAAAGGAAAGCTGAAAACACCAAAAGAAAGCCATGATTTGTCTAGTGCTCAATTCAAACATCTAATGTCTAATGCCCTTTAATGTTGTCAACTAAATTTTCTGATGGTAAAATTTCAATAAATGAATTTTTTAAAAATATCTGTTCTTGCTTTTCTTGTGCTTATTCTTTGCAGCCTTTCTATTTCAGCACAAAACAAAAATGATTATTTTAAATTTCGTCCACAAAGCTTAAGCCCAGACTGTCCTGAATGGGCCAGCTTAATGTATCAAGACAACCCCAATGTCAATGAAGTGGATGCATTGTACAGAACCTTTTACCAATCACACCCTTTTGTTAAAAATGTTCACAGTCAGAATTATAAGTTTTGGAAAAAGGCCATTGCCTCCAAGGTAAACTCACAGGGTTTTATTGTCGAAGCTTCTCAAGCGGAACAAACTGCATTTTACGATCAACTCAAAAATCAAAAAGAAGAAATTCTAAACAACCCACAAAAAGCAAACAGCTCCTCTTGGCAAAGCCTAGGACCATTTGAAACCTATGACAATGGGACACTCACGCCCATCTCTTGGCAAGTAAACATTTACAGTCTTGACATTTCTAATACCAATACAAGTAAACTAATTGCAGGAACAGAAGCTGGTGGAGTTTTCCTTTCAAATGACAAGGGACTCAATTGGGATTTAATCAGTCGCGATGAAGTGTTTTGTACCAATATTTCTGCTGTGAAATTTCATCCAACGAATAACAATGAAATGTTGATCAGTGGAAACAATAGAATTTATAGATCAACAGACAATGGTCTTTCATGGAATGAGGTGGAGTTTACCTCAGGTTCTATTTACGAATTCAAATTCGATCCAGCAAACGCCAATAATGTTTTTGCTGTTGGTTCAACAGGAATGTATAAAAGTACCGACAGTGGCCAAAATTGGACAACCGTCTATTCTGCCACTTGCTGGGATCTTGACTTTCACCCCAACAACGCTGATATTGCTTACCTTTTGAAATCAAACAGTAGCCAGAAAAAATCGGAGTTTTTAAAATCCATTGACGGAGGAAACACCTGGAATGTAATCACCAACGGATGGTATGCTCCTGAAGTTTTCTCTGAAGCAAATGACGGTGGTGGAAAAATAGCCATTTCACCAGCAGCTCCTGATCGAGTATATGTCGCTTTAGTCGGAGACAGCAAGTCTGGTGACAATGGCTGGATTGGACTCTATCGAAGCGACGATACTGGAGACAACTGGACGCTTCCTTCCGGTCAAATTGGTGGCCCCT
>CALBCY010000227.1 GCA_937927195.1 uncultured Chitinophagales bacterium | reverse complement strand
TTTGAAATTCCTTCTTCACCCGGATCTTGCACACCGTCACCATTGTCATCGAACCATACATAATCTCCGATTGAACCGAAGTCATTAACAGTTACAACTACATCGTCCTGATCATCTTCAGTAGGATCGTTGTTTCCTGGTGCAGAGTCAATATCTGGTTGGTCAGCAGCGCTAACCTGAGCAACGTTCGTGTAGTCAGCTCCTTCCTCAGCTACAACTGTAACTTGTAAAGTTTCTGCACCACCGTTAGCAAGGTCACCGATGAACCATGTTCCAGAGTAAGGACTATAAATTCCATGAGAAGCATTAACAGCGATCACTTGAAGGCCGGCAGGAACCAAGTCAAAAACCTGAACTCCAGTTGCATCCAATGGACCTTGATTGGTCAACTCAATTGTGTATACGATAGGCTCTCCAACGTTCACTTCAGTTACATCAGCAACTTTAGTCAATGCCAAGTCAATGAAAGGCTGGGTAGCAAATGTTGCCTCATCCTGATCATCTTCATTTGGATCATTGTTGTTTGGAGTAGAATCACCATCTGGTTGATCTGAACTGAATACCTGAGCAACGTTTGTAATATCTTCGTCGCTAGTAACAGTAGCTTCAAGAACCAATGTTTCAGTACTACCATTTGCTATCGCTCCAACAGTCCACAATCCTGTGAATTGAGAGTAGCTACCAACAGATGCAGTTGCACCAACGAAGGTCAAGCCAGCAGGCAATTGATCGAATACGCTAACGCCTGTTGCATCAGTAGGACCATCATTTGTCAATTCAATTGTGTAGATAACATTTGCACCAACTTGAACGACTGTTTGATCAGCAACTTTTGTCAATGAAAGGTCAGCTACATCAAGAGAAACATCAACAGAAATTTCATCCTGATCGTCTTCAGTTGGATCATTGTTATTTGGCTCAGAATCGATGTCTGGTTGATCAGCAGCGATTACTTGGGCAGAGTTAACAATTGTTCCAGCCTGAACAACCTGAGCAGTAATTTCAAGTGTCTCAACAGCACCATTGTCAACATCACCGATGAACCAAACTCCAGTGAATGAAGAGTAGATACCAGTTGATGGTGAAATATTTACTAAGTCTAATCCGTCAGGAAGAATATCTCCAACCTGAACACCAGTAGCATTACCAGGTCCTTGGTTGGTCAATTCAATTGTGTATACAATAGTGTCATTCAATTCAACAGCATCATTGTTTACAACTTTAGTCAAAGCCAAGTCGATAAAAGTAGGACTGAAACCAAAGTCATCTTCCAAGAATTCTTCACCAGGACCTAAGGTCGTCGTATAAGAATCTGTAGTCGTTAATGATGTATTGTCAGGACCATCTCCAACAGTAACTATGTAGTCACCTGCAGGAAGGTCTTCAAACAAGTACAAACCATCAGCATCAGTTGAAGTTGTTTCAGTAGAACCATCAGGTAGCGTCAAAGTAACAATAACGTTAGAGATTCCCATTTCATCAGGATCTTGAATACCGTTGGCATTTTCATCCAACCAAACGTAATCACCGATAGATGACAACATTTCAGTCGTAATAATTGCATTGTCTTCATCATCCTCTGATTGGTCTCCATCATCATTGTTAGGAGCAGAATCAATATCAGTTTGATCAGCAGCAGTTATTTGTGCAGTATTGATAATTGTTCCTCCTTCAAGGATTTCAACAATAATAGACATTTCTTCCGATCCACCAGCAGCAATAGTGCCGATGTTCCATTCTCCTGTTGCAGGTGCGAATTCTCCTGTGCTTGTAGCATCACCGATATAAATAACACCAGTAGGCAACAAGTCATTGGCAGTAACGCCAGTTGCTACAGAAGGACCTTCGTTTGTTACAACAATTGTGTAAGTAACTTGATCTCCAACTAGAGCCTGATCAGTATTGGCAACTTTTACCAAACTCAAATCGATCAACTCACCAGCAACGGTTGCACTGTCTTCATCGTCTTCTGATTGATCACCATCATCATTTCCTGGCGTAGAATCCAAGTCTGGCTGATCGGCCATCATTACTTGAGCTACATTGGTGTAAGGACCAGCGCCTGTTACAATTGTTACAATTGATAAGGTTCTTGATTGACCAACTAAAAGTGATCCGACATCCCAAGTTGTTCCAGCTACTGAACCAGCACTTGGATCGGCACTTACAAGTGTCAAACCAGCAGGTAAAGCATCTCCAACAACAACACCAGTTGCATCTGAAGGACCTTGATTTTCAATTGTAATTGTCCACGTAACTTCATCACCTGCGTTGACAAGTGTTTCGCTTACTTCTTTGGTCAATTCCAAATCAATTTCTTCACCATTGATGAAAATACAATCGTGATCGTCTTCAAAGTCAATATTATTACCAGGAATAGAATCTTCATCTTCCTGATCAGCTGCAATTACTTCAGCGCAGTTAACAACTAAACCAGATTCTGTAACTTCCATTTCAACATCCATAGAAACACATTCGCCAGCAGGAACAGTACCAACTTCCCACTCTCCTATTTCAGGATCATAAGCATTGATGTGACCTACACAAATACAGTTTTCAGGAACTTGCTCATCTACAACAACACCTGTCGCATCGTACAATCCATCATTACAAACTTCAATAGTGTAAGTAACTACATCTCCTACATTAGCAGTATTTGTATCAACAGTTTTGGTAACAGATAAGTCAATCTCTTCTGGATCAAATCCAAAGTCAGCATCAACATAATCTTCACCTGGACCTAGTGTGATGTCATCAGAACCAGGAGTTGTGATAACTGTTCCTTCAGGGCCAGCTCCAACTGTAACAGTATAGTCACCTGCTGGAAGATCTTCAAACAAGTACAAACCATCCGCATCAGTAAATGCTGTTTCTGTAGAACCATCAGGGAAAGTCAAAGTAACTTCTACCCCTTCAATACCCATTTCACCTGGATCTTGAATTCCATCTGCATCATCATCTAACCATACATAGTCACCGATAGAACCAAGAGGTGTATAACCAGCATCGATTGTCGGATCATCTTCACCAACTGTCAAATTAATAACAGCAGTTTGACCTGTGGTTTCATCAGCATTTGAATCTGTATCATTTCCGTCGTCTCCTCCACCTTGAGTAGTTGATTGGAATCCGTCAGGAATTTCAAATTCAACAATGTAATCACCAGCAGCTAATTCTGTAAATTCATAGAATCCAGTTGCATCTGTTGCCGTTGTAGCAATAGTGTTTCCAGCGTCGTCTAATAAATTAACAACAACTCCAGCAATACCTGGCTCATTTATGTCTTGAATACCATTTGCATTGTCATCCAACCAAACATAGTTTCCAATAGAAGCGTAGTCAAATCCAAAGTCAGCATCTACATAATCTTCGCCTGGAGCTAAAGAAACATCATCTGTAGCAGCAGTTGTCAAACCAGTATTTTCAGGGCCATCTCCAACAGCAACTGTGTAGTCTCCAGTTGGAAGCTCATCAAATAAATAGAATCCATCTGGATCAGTAGTCGCTGTTTCAGTAGAGCCATCAGGGTAAGTCAAAGTAACAATAACACCTGGAATACCTACTTCACCTGGATCTTGAACTCCGTCAGAATCCTCATCGAACCAAACGAAGTCTCCGATGCTACCTAATTCGTCAGCATCGATGATGTCATTGTCTTCATCATCTTCTGATTGGTCACCATCATCGTTGTTTGGAGTAGAATCGATATCAATCTGATCAGCAGCAGTAACTTGAGCTATATTTACAATGTCACCACCTTCTACGATTTCTACTGTAAGGTCTAAAGAGTAACTAACACCAACCGGAATTGATCCAATGACCCAAGCTCCAGTAAATGGACTGTAAAATCCAACTTCAGCTGAAGAAGAAACAAAGCTCAATTGAGTTGGCAATTGGTCAGAAACCTCAACACCAGTTGCATCACCAGGACCTTCATTGATCACAGTAATTGTATAAGTAAATTGTTCTCCAACATTGATTGGCGAAACAGCATCTGATATTTTGGTCAATTCTAAATCAATAAATTGCTCATTGAATCCAAAGTCAGCATCAACATAATCTTCACCATTTCCTAGTGTAACATTGTCTGTACCAGCAGTAGTTAATATGGTACCATCAGGACCATCTCCAACCGTAACTATGTAGTTTCCAGCTGGAAGATCTTCAAACAAGTATAAACCATCTGCATCTGTAACAGTCGTCTCGGTACTTCCGTCAGGGTAAGTTAAAGTAACAACTACTCCTTCGATGCCCATTTCACCTGGATCTTGGATGCCGTCACCATTTTCGTCAAACCATACATAGTCTCCGATAGAACCAAGTGGTGTATATCCAGCATCAATTGTTGGATCATCTTCACCGGCATCAAGCGTGATAACAGCCGTTTGGCCTGTTGTTCCATCCGCATTAGAATCTGTATCGATTCCATCATCTCCACCACCTTGAGCAGTTGGTTGGAAATCGTCTGGAGTAACAAATTCAACGATGTAATCGCCAGGAGCTAAGTCAGCAAATTCATAGTAACCGTTACCATCAGTAGTTGTAGAAGCAACTGGGCTTCCAGTTCCGTCTAGCAAGTTAACAGTAACCCCTTCGATGCCATCTTCTGTTGGGTCTTGAACACCATCAGAGTTTTCATCAAACCATACATAGTTACCTAAAGAAGCAGAATCGAAACCGAAGTCAGCATCTCTATAATCTTCTGCTGCTGCAAGACTAACGTTGTCAGTACCAGCAGTAGTTAAGTCCATATTGTCAGGACCGTCTCCTACCGTAACTACATAGTCACCTGCAGGAAGATTTTCAAATAAGTATAAACCATCAGCATCTGTAACAGTCGTCTCTGTGCTTCCGTCAGGGAAAGTCAAAGTAACTGTCACCCCTTCTAGCCCAGGTTCACTTGGATCCTGAACACCATCAGCATCTATATCATGCCATACAAAATCTCCAATAGAACCAAGTGGTGTGTATCCAGCATCAATAGTTGGATCGTCTTCACCAGCTACTAAGTTGATAACAGCCGTTTGGCCTGTTGCTTCATCAGCATTTGAATCTGTATTGTCACCATCATCTCCTCCACCTTGAACAGTAGATTGGAATCCATTTGGTGATTCAAATTCAACGATGTAGTCACCAGGAGCTAATTCTGTAAATTCATAGAATCCAGTTGCATCTGTTGCCGTTGTAGCAATAATGTTTCCTGCGCCGTCTAATAAGTTGACAACAACGTCAGCTATTCCAACTTCCGTTCCGTCTTGTGTTCCATTTGAGTTTTCATCAAACCAAACGTAATCACCTAAAGAAGCAAAGTCGAAACCGAAGTCAGCGTCTCTATAATCTTCAGCTGCAGCAAGACTAACTTCATCAGAAGCATCAGTAGTTAAGCCCATATTGTCAGGACCATCTCCAACAGTAACAACGTAGTCACCAGCAGGAAGGTCTTCAAATAAATACAAACCATCAGCATCAGTAGTTGTAGTTTCAGTGCTACCGTCAGGGAAAGTCAAAATAACTTCAACCCCTTCAATACCCATTTCATTCGGATCTTGAATTCCATCTGCATTTGTGTCATGCCAAACAAAATCTCCAATAGAACCTAATGGTGAATATCCAGCATCGATTGTTGGATCATCTTCACCAGCTACTAAGTTTATAACAGCCGTTTGGCCAGTTGTTGCATCAGCATTTGAATCTGTATTGTCACCATCATCTCCTCCACCTTGAGCGGTCGATTGGAATCCATTAGGTGTTTCAAATTCAACAATGTAGTCGCCAGGAGCTAATACATCAAACTCATAGAAACCAGTTGCATCTGTTGCTGTTGTAGCAATGATGTTTCCAGCATTATCTAATAAGTTGACTACAACATCAGCAATTCCAACTTCTGTTGGGTCTTGAGTACCATTTGAGTTTTCATCAAACCATACATAATCACCCAAAGAAGCGTGGTCGAAACCAAAGTCTGCATCAATATAATCTTCACCTGGTGTCAACGATACTTCATCCGTAGCAGCAGTTGTCAAACCAGTATTTTCTGGACCGCCACCAACTGTTACGATGTAATCACCATCTTTAAGTTCATCAAACAAGTATAAACCGTCTGCATCAGTGAAGGTAGTTTCAGTGCTACCGTCAGGGAAAGTCAAAGTAACTTCCACTCCTTCGATGCCCATTTCATTTGGATCTTGAATACCGTCAGCATTCAAATCATACCAAACATAGTCTCCAATTGATCCCAATAGCAATGCCTCGATTATTACAGGATCTTCATCATCTTCTGATTGATCACCGTCATCGTTTCCTGGTTCAGAATCAATATCATTTTGCTCATGAGTAAATACTTGAGCAACATTTTCGATTGTTCCAGCTTCCAAAATTTCAACAACGATCTCTAAAGACTGAGTTTCTCCAACCTCTAAATCACCAATGGTCCAGATTGAAGTAGATGGGTTGTAGGTTCCATTGCTTTGAATACCAACAAAAGCAACCTGAGGTGGCAATGCGTCTAAAATAGAAACGCCAGTTGCTTCATCAGGACCCTGATTGACAACAGTAATTGTGTAAACGAATGTATCACCAACATAAATTGGACCAGTTACATCTGATGTTTTTTCCAATTCAACATCTATTTGATCTCCAAACAAAGGAGCTTCATCTTGATCATCTTCTTCAGGATCATTGTTTCCTGGAGTCGAGTCGATGTCTTGTTCATTTGCAGCAGTTACCTCAGCAACATTATTTATGTCACCCAAGTCATTGATCAATACAACAATTTCTAAAACCTCTGTTTCACCTGCAGGAATATCTCCGACAGTCCAAACATCTCCAACATAATCTCCTTGAGAAGCATCAGTATATAACAATACTAATTTATCAGACAATTGGTCTGTTACTTCAACACCAGTTGCATCAGATGGACCTTGGTTAATGATAGAAATGGTGTAAGTAACAATATCTCCAACCAATACTTTAGTCGCATCTGCAACTTTATTCAATTCTAAATCAATCAAACCATCTGCATTCAAAGGAACATCATCTTGATCGTCTTCAGTAGCATCTGTGTTTCCTGGTTCAGAGTCAATATCTGGTTGATCAGCAGTTGCGACCTCAGCCATATTAACAATTGGTCCTTGCATAATTACTTCTGTAACTATGTTAATGGTGGTAGTTTCACCAACTGCCAAGTCACCAATTGTCCAAATACCTGTACCTGGAGAATAGTTTGCATCAGAGCTGATGAAAGTCACTTCAGCAGGTAATTGATCAAAAACAGTAACACCGGTTGCATCAGAAGGACCATCGTTAAGAACAGTGATTGTATAAACAACCTGATCTCCTACTAAGGCAGTTTCAACATCTGCTGTTTTTTCCAATTCCAAATCGATTTGCAATGCAGAAACTACTGCATTGTCCTCATCATCCTGTGACTGATCACCGTCATCGTTTCCTGGTTCAGAATCAATATCCGGCTGATCGTGCATCATCACCTGAGCGATATTGACATATGGGCCAATACCATCTACAGTGGTTGTAATTTCTAAATCATAAGAAGCCCCTACTGGGATCATTCCTACTGTCCAAGTTGTTCCAGCTGTTGTTCCAACTTGTGGGTTAATACCAACAACTGTCAAACCATCTGGTACAGCATCTCCAACAACAACATTTGTCGCAGTCGATGGACCTTGGTTTACAACTGTAATTGTCCAAGTAACTTCGTCACCAACATTTACAATTGAATCAGAAACGGTTTTTGTCAATTCAATATCAATTTCAACAGCACCAACTTCAACTTCATCTTGATCATCTTCCGTTGGATCATCGTTGTCTGGTTCAGAATCAACATCTGGTTGATCAGCGTCGGTTACTTCAGCACTGTTGACAAATGCATCTTCGAATTCAATCAAAGTTACTTCAATGTCAATACTAGTTGTAGCACCAGCTGCCAAGTCGCCAACTGTCCATTCACCTGTAACTGGATCAAAATCTCCAGTTGATGAAACAAACACTACCTCTAAAGGTAAGTTGTCTGTTACAACTATTCCAGTACCATCAGATGGACCTTCGTTAGTCAATGTTATGGTGTAATTAAAGTTGTCTCCAACATTTACATCCACAGCATCACTTGTCTTCTGTAATTCTAGGTCGATTTGAACACCTGTTACTGGAACAGCATCTTCATCATCCTCAGATTGGTCGCCATCGTCATTGTTTGGCTCAGAATCAATATCCGGTTGATCAGCAGCAGAAACTTCCGCTACATTGATAAATTCACCTGGAGCCAATACTTCTACTGTGATGTCTATTGATTCTGATTGACCAACAGCCAAATCACCAACCAACCAAGTACTGTTTCCAGCATTGAATGCACCATTTGTAGTAGTAGAAGAAATATAAGCAACATTGCCTGGTAATTGATCTATGACTTCGATACCTGTTCCATCAGATGGACCCAAGTTTTCAAGAGTCACAGTATAGGTAAATTGATCCCCTACATTTACTTCAGTTGCATCTGCAGTCTTGGTCAATTCTAAATCAATTTGCAATCCAGAAACAGATGCGTTGTCTTCATCATCCTGTGACTGATCACCGTCATCGTTTCCTGGTTCAGAGTCAATATCTGTTTGATCGTGGGTCATTACTTGCGCGATATTGACATATGGGCCAACACCATCTACAGTGGTAGTAATTTCAAGATCATAAGAAGCACCAACTGGCACCATTCCTACAGTCCAAGTTGTTCCTGCAAAAGTACCCACTTGAGGGTCAGCAGAAACAAATGTTACACCCGTTGGTAAAGCATCACCAACCGTTACATTAGTTGCTGTAGAAGGACCTTGATTTTCAACAGTAATTGTCCAAGTAACTTCGTCACCAACATTTACAATTGAATCAGATACAGATTTCGTCAATTCGATGTCAATTTCAATACCACCAATTAGTACTTCATCATCGTCATCTTCTGAATCGACCGTATCACCATTACCTGGTTCAGAATCGATGTCTGGTTGGTCTGCGGCTGAAACTTCAGCAAAGTTTGCAACTGTGCCGTCAAATTCAATTAATGTAACTTCGATATCCAAAGAAACACATGCATCAGCAGCTAAATCACCAACTGTCCAGATGCCCGTTGCGGCATCATAGTCACCAGAAGTGCTTACAAAAACAACTTCAACAGGAAGATTATCAGTAACAGCAACACCAGTTGCATCTGAAGGACCTTCGTTACACAACTCGATTGTATAGGTAAAGTTGTCTCCTACATTTACATCCGTTGCGTCAGCTGTTTTCGTTAATTCCAAATCAATTTGCTGACCTGAAATAATCGCATTGTCTTCTTCATCTTCTGACTGGTCACCATCATCATTATTTGGTTCAGAATCAACATCCGGTTGATCTGCCGCACTTACTTGTGCTATGTTAATGATGTCACCAGGAGCAATTACTTCAGCAGTAATGGTTAAAACTGCAGTTTGTCCCACGTCCAAGTCTCCAATTACCCAAGTAGAGTTTTGGTTGGCATAAGCTCCAACATTAGCTGAAGAACTTAAGAATGCCAACTCACCAGGCAATTCATCCAATACTTCAACACCTGTTGCATCAGCAGGACCTAAGTTATTTACTTCAATTGTGTAGTTGATTACATCTCCAACATTAACTGTTGTAGCGTCTACAACTTTTGTTAATTCAAGATCAATCACTTCACCAGAAACCGTATCGCTGTCTTCATCATCTTCTGATTGATCTCCATCGTCATTACCTGGTTCAGAGTCAATATCATTTTGATCGTGACCTGCTACCTCAGCAATGTTTGTATAAGGACCAACACCGTCAACAGTTGTTACAATTGTCAATGTTCTTACAACACCAACTGGTAATGTACCAACAGTCCATGTAGTTCCTACGAAAGAACCACCAGAAGGAGAAACAGCAGTAGAAATAGCTGTTAAGCCAGCAGGCAATGCGTCTTCAACTGTAACATTGGTCGCAACTGAAGGACCTAAGTTTACAAGTTCGATTGTCCATGTTACTTCGTCGCCAACATTAACGATGTTTTCGCTAACAGTCTTAGACAATTCAACATCAATCAAACCTTCAGTAGTGATAGGCGCATTGGCTTCATCATCTTCTGATTGATCTCCATCATCATTGTTTGGATCAGAGTCAACATCAGGTTGATCGGCAGTAAGTACTTGAGCAATGTTAATGACTTCACCACATTCTTCGATTACTTCAACAGTAATGTCTAAAGTAGCAGTTGCACCATTCGCCAAATCTCCAACCAACCATTCGCCAGTTACCTCATTGTATGCTCCGGCAGAAGCAATATCAGAGACATAAACAATACAAGGAGGTAAGTTATCTAAAACAGAAACCCCCGTTGCATCAGAAGGACCTTGGTTTGAAAGCGTCAATGTATAGGTATATTGGTCATTAACCGTTACAACAGTAGCATCAACAATTTTTTCCAATTCGAGATCAATCTGCTCAGCTCTTACTTGCGCATTGTCTTCATCATCTTCAGACTGGTCACCATCGTCGTTGCCAGGCTCAGAATCGATATCTGATTGATCGTGTGTCATTACTTGTGCAACGTTTACATAAGGACCAACACCGTCAACAGTTGTTATGATTTCTAAGTCATAAGAAGCGCCAACAGGAACTGTTCCGATTGTCCACATTGTTCCAGCAAAACTACCCACTTGTGGATCAGCAGAAACAAAAGTAACACCAGTTGGTAAAGCATCACCAACCGTTACATTGGTTGCTGTAGAAGGACCTTGGTTTTCAACCGTGATTGTCCAAGCAACCTCATCTCCAACATTTACGACAGAATCAGAAACTGTTTTGCTTAATTCAATATCAATTTCAACACCACCAATAATTACTTTATCATCGTCATCTTCTGAATCAATCGTATTGCCATTACCTGGTTCAGAATCAACATCAGGTTGATCTGCAGCAGATACTTCAGCAGTATTGCAAACACTTTCATCAAATTCTATCAAAGTAACTTCAATATTTAAGGTAGTACAAGCACCATTTGCTAGAGAACCAATGTTCCAATTACCTGAAATTTCATCATAAGTACCAGAAGCACTAACGAAAGCCACTTCAGAAGGTAATTGATCATTTACAATTACACCTGTTGCGTCAGAAGGACCATCATTACAAACTTCAATTGTGTAAACAAAATTTTCGCCTACTTGAACATCCATATTACTTGCAACCTTCGTTAATCTCAAGTCAATTTGCTCACTTGAAATCGGCGCATCGTCCTCATCATCTTCAGACTGGTCACCATCATCATTGTTAGGGTCTGAATCGAGGTCTGGTTGATCAGCACCGCTAACTTGAGCGATGTTAATAATGTCACCAGCTTCGATAACCTCAGCTATCAATGTTAAAGTTTCAGTTTCACCAACTGCTAAAGGACCTATTTCCCATGTAAATGTACCTGCGTTATAAGCACCAGCAGTAGCAGAAGAGTTAACAAAAGCCAATTGGCCTGGCAACTGATCTAAAACTGTTACCCCTGTTGCATCAGAAGGACCTGCGTTAGAAATTTCAATTGTATAAGTAACAATATCTCCAACATTTACTAAGTTAACGTCAACTGATTTAACCAATTCTAAGTCAATCAACTCAGCAGAAACAGTATCACTGTCCTCATCATCTTCCGATTGATCACCGTCGTCATTACCTGGTTCAGAATCAATATCGTTCTGATCGTGTGTAGCAACTTCTGCAATATTTGTATAAGGTCCAACGTCATCAACTGTTGTTACAATTGTTAAAGTTCTCGTTACACCAACTGGTAAAATTCCAATATCCCAAGTTGATCCAGTTAAAGAACCACCAGAAGGAGAGATAAATGAAGAGACCAAAGTTAATCCAGCAGGAAGTACATCTTCAACTGTAACGTTCGTTCCTACAGAAGGACCTAAGTTGATTACATCAATCGTCCAAGTTACTTCGTCACCTACATTTACTAAATTTTCACTAACAGATTTACTTAATTCAATATCAATCAAACCTTCAGAACCAATGGTTGCATTGTCCTCATCATCTTCAGACTGGTCACCATCATCGTTACCAGGATCAGAATCAACATCTGGTTGATCTGCCTCGCTCACTTGAGCAATGTTAATAATAGGATCTGCTTCAATAATTGATTCAACAAGAATCTCTAGTGTTACTGTTGCACCAACAGGAATGTCACCAATGATCCAGTCACCTGTGTTTCCATTGTAGAAACCTTGAGAAGGATTAGAGCTAACATAAACAAGTTCAGAAGGAATTTCATCAAAAACCTGAACACCAGTTGCATCAGAAGGGCCTAAGTTTACTACTTCAAGAGTATAAGTAAACTGATCACCTACTGTAACTATTGTAGCATCAACTTCTTTGGTTAATTCAAGATCAATTTGCTTACCTTCAATGGTTACAGAATCGTAATCATCTTCAGAAGTATCTCCATTTCCAGGAGTAGAATCTGTATCAGGAACACCAGAAGCAGAAACTTCAGCAGTGTTTGTACAGTCACCAGCCGTATTCAAAACAGCGATAATTTCCATTTGTTCTCTTTCACCAGGAGCTAATTCATCCAAAGACCAAACACCACCGGCATAAGTACCATTGGTTGGGTTTGCGCTAACAAAAGTTAAGCAAGCAGGCAAGTTGTCTGTAACTTCAATATCTGTTGCTTCAATAGAACCATTGTTTTCAACTTCTAAGATGAAAGAAACAGGATCACCAACATTTACACAATCTTCTTGGCCAGCAGCCAAAATTTTGCTCAATTCTAAATCAGCTTTAACACCGTTTACAACTGCTTTGTCTTGATCATCTTCTATGTCATTGTCATTTTCAAAATCAGGCTCATCATCTGGAGTAGAATCTACATCAGGTTGATTAGCAGCGGCTACCTCAGCAGCATTACAAATTTCACCTTCAGCAGTAATGGTAGCTGTAATGGTCATTGTTTCTTCTTGGTCAACACCTAAAGAACCAATGTTCCAAATACCATTTCCATTGTTGTAAGAACCTTGTGAAGTCGTGTGAGAAACATAATCCAAGCCAGCAGGTAAACGATCAATTACTTGAACACCTGTAGCGGCATTTGGACCAAAGTTGACTGTAGAGATTGTAAAAGTTACGTTGTCACCAACAAAAGCTTGTGGATTGTCCACCACTTTATCTACTTCTAAATCAATTTCACAACCAGCAATGGTTACTTCGTATTGATCGTCTTCAGAAAGGATGTTGTTATTCGGGTCAGAATCAACATCAGGCTGATCAACACCGATTACTTCAACAACATTCACAATTTCTTCAGCACACAAAACTTCAGCTCTGATATCCAAAGCGATGGTATCACCAACCGCTAAAGAATCAATAGACCAAATACCTGTATTGGCATCATATTGACCTGCTTGAGTAGCAGGACCAGCAGGATTTGGCGTATTCGGGCCTTCGAAAGTATTGTCAGATAGGTATTGCAAACAACCAGGAAGGTCGTCTAAAACATTAATATTACTTGCTGCAGAAGGTCCATCGTTCCATAATAAAATACGGTAACAAACTTGCTCTCCTACATCATATTTAGATCCAGGACAAACACAAAGGTTGTCTTCTAAAGGTTGTAACTGTGTATAATCACCAACCAAAACATATAAAACTCCTTGGTCAGGACTTGGAGTATCACCATTGTTACTCTCAACAGAGTAAGTAATGGTAACCAAACCTTCAAAATCCAATTGCGGTTCAAAAACAATGTTTTGACCACTTGGAGTAGCAGAACCAGTTGAGGTACTTATTACAGTAAGAGTCGACGCTTGCTCATTTTTATCATTCGCTAAAACATTCATATTATATGAAGGTTGAGCTGGTGTTTGATCAACTGTTTCAGTTCCTACTTGAACTTGTTCAGTTACTGGATTTCCATTGCCATCCAATACAGGATCACCATTGGCATCCAATACAGGTTGATCTTCAAAAACTGGAACATCAACTAAAACAGTAACATAAGGAGAAATATCTTGTCTGTTATCCAATACACAGAATACTTCCGGATTGTCGTCCCCTTCAATTTGTACTCTGGCAGGAACCGTTACACCACCCACAATGTAGGTAAATGAATCATCAACTCCATTTTCATATCCAAAGTAAGGGCAGTAACGAATTCTACCGTTGCTTAATGGAGTTGCCTCCCCAAACTGTGGCTGCGTACCAATGGTAACAGCACCACCCGGTGCATTTATATCATCAGAAGAACCAGGAAGTGTAACACATCCTATTTTTTCAATTTTCTCAACTTCCAAATCTACTTGTTGCGCACCCGTAGTTGCTTCATCAGTATCATTGTCTGGATTGGTATCCTCTTCGTTACCAGAAATAACGACTGTATTTGTTTGAGGCTCTTCAGCAACATCAATCGTAGTCACAAATGTTAAGGTAACAGAAAGACCAGCAGGTAAATCACCGATTATCCAAGTAGCGCCATCAAAAGTACCCACCTGAGGTGAAGCACTAACAAAAGTAACACCAGCAGGAAGCGCATCGGCTACTTCAACACCCGTTGCATCGTTAGGACCTAAGTTGGTCGCAATAACTGTCCAAGTAACTTGGTCACCTAAAGCAACTAATTCTGCATCTACAGTTTTAGATACAGCTAAGTCGGATGAACAAGGCGTTAAGTTTACAGTCAATTCAGGAGAAGTACCTTCACATCCGTCAACTGTAGTTTCAACAACATAATACATGCTCTCTCCTTCTGTTTCAACCGTGTAGGTCGTACCAGTAGCACCAGCAATAGCTGTTCCATTTGGTGCCATACCTTCATACCATTGGAAAGTGGAACCAGGTTGCGTAAATAAAGCTTGTAAAACTATTGCACCTGGCTCACAATTAGGAGCTTCAGATGTCGTAGCTGGTAAAACAGTTGGAGCAGGAGCATCGCCATTGGCAATTTCCACACTAATAGAAGCAGAACAATTGTTTGCATCAGTTGCCGTTACTGTATAAAAACCAGCAGGAACATTAGAAATAGTAGCTCCTGTTGTTCCATCAGACCAAGAATAAGTAATAGGAGCAGTTCCTCCTGCAGCACTTGCAGTGGCTGAACCATCAGCAGAAGCGTCACAAGAAGCATCTTCTTTTGCAGTGATAACAACATCTAAATTATCTGTTGGAGAATTTACTGCAACAACTGTTTGCGCATTACAACCCGCATCATCCATTGCCAATACTGTGTAAGTACCAGCTGAAAGATTTGAAAAGTTTCCTGTAGTGTTTGAAGTACCATCATTCAAAGTATAAGTTACAGTACCTGTACCATTTGCAGAAGAAGCAGAAATAGATCCACCATTTCCATCACAATCAGCATCAGAAGACGTTGCATTTACTGTTAAATCGCAAGGTATTTCAGCTAAAGTAACTTGACCAGCACAACTACAAGTAACACCGTCGGTATCCTCTACCATAAAAGTAAAAGTCACCACACCGAAATAATCAGCTGGTGGAGTAAATGTAAAGTTAGAACCTCCTGCAGAAGCAAAAGATCCTCCTGGTGAAATACTTGAGAAAGTAACCGTAGAAAAATCCAAGTTGCCATCTGGATCTGTAGCAAAATCAGCTAAATCAAAAGAAACGGACTCCCCTTCAGTAGCAGATAATAAAACAGTAGAACAAGTACAAGATTGGTTACAGTCAGTAGGTGCATTTACAGAAACAATTGTTTCATCCGTACAACCTTCAGCATCTGTTGCAACAACGGTGTAACTTCCTGGAGGAATATTACTAAAATTACCGTTTCCATTACTAGCGCCAGTACTTAAAGTAAAAGTTACAGCTCCAGTTGAATTAGTAGCAGTAGCACTAATGGTTCCACCACCACCATCACAATCGGAAGGAGTAGCAGTTGCACTTGCAGTTAACTCACATGGAATTTCTGTTACAGTAATTTGACCACCACACATACAAGAAACACCATCTGAATCATTGATTGATAATGTAAATGTAATTGTTCCAGAAAAGTCTGCAGGTGGAGTAAAAGTTACATTAGAGCCAGTTTGAACAAAGCTTCCACCAGGATTTATGTTTGAGAATTGTGCCGAAGCAAAATTCAAATTACCATCTGGGTCAGAAACATAATTAGCCAAATCAAAAGAAACATTTTCACCTTCAGTAGTTGAAAGTAAAATCGTTGTACATTCACAAGCTTGGTTACAATCCGTGTCTACATTAACAGAGAAAACAGCACTGTCCATACAACCTTCTGAATCGGTCGCATCAACTGTATAGTTACCTGCCGCTAAATTATTAAAGTTACCTGTGCCATTACTTGCACCAGTACTCAATGTATAAGTTACCGCACCGTTGTTACCAACAGCAGAAACAGATACAGAACCCAAATCACCATCACAAGAGACTGGAACTGGATTCGCAGAAATATTGAACGGACCGCAATCTGTACAATCAGTTTCTTCACCAACGGTAACAGTTGTTTCAATAACACATCCATCGTCACCAAAATTTTGAATTGCAGGGTCCCAACCATCACCATAACGGATGCAGTAGTCACCAGGCTCTAATTCATCAACAGATACCGTTGTAAACGAGGCATTCAATTCAATAATATTGGTACAAGTTGCGTCGAACAGGATGACTCCGTAAGGTGGGTTTCCACCTGCACCTGTTACAGATATTGAACCATCTGCTGGAGGCACATCACAAGTATTGTCTTGCACATCTATGGTAAAACTAATATCATCACAAGGATCTACTGGAGGTACACAAACCTCAGAACCATCAATAACGATCCCTACAGGGAACAAAGATTGACCATTGTTAGCTTGCTTTGAACAAATTTCTACCGTAATAGAACCACAACTAGCAGGAACATTTTGAAGTGTTAAATCAACAAAACCAGTTTCAGCACCCAGAACAGGATCCACATCAATGGTCCATGAATTGGTTACTCCACAAGCAGTTATTTCAAAATCAACAGTTCTTGGATCGTTTTCTTCAACATCACTGATTACGAATGTTAAGTAAACTGGACGATCACTTCCTTGACCACTGGCTAAAGAGATTGTTCTTGATAAACAATCTTCTACCCCTTGATTGGTAGCAGTACCTGTACTATGGTAAAGATACTCCCCTTCAAAAGAACCGGAAATTCCCCCAAGTGCATTGGGTGGACTGTAAAACACAAATGCTCCAAAAGTATTTGATTGTGCAATGGTCCCATTGACCTGCGCACATACCTGTGTAGTGTTGTTTCCAGTTAGATTAGGAATGGTGGTCCGATAAATTCGACCTCCTCCACCTGGATCATCAAAGGTCGTAACCGTTTGACTAAATCCACTAGAAGTGGTAAAAGTAACAGAGTTAGGAAAATCGTAACGTGCATAATAATACACTTCGATTTCATCCACTTCATTGGTTGGAACACCCATACCAGCAATATTGATACACTGGGCTGAATTCCCAGAAATACCAACAGCTGCTATTTCTACCAATTGACCACCTTCGCCACATGGGAACTCAAATTCATCCTGGGCTTGTAGGTTGGCAGTGGAAAATCCCACCATCAATGCAAAAGTTGTAAGGACCAAATAAAAATTCCTACAGAGTAGTTTATTTTTGCTCATCCTCATTAGTTTAATTGTTGTGTCTGGGACGCAACAACTCAGAAAAGACAATGCCCTGCTTGAATGGGAATTGCCATTTCTGAAATGGTAATTGTTTGTCATAAATAATTTTATTTTAATATATAATTAGTTTTTATGTAAAGGTTTAAATTTTGGCTTTTTCATACACTATTTAGCCTGCTGGATTAATAGTTGTGAAATGTTGTTGTAACTACTTTCAAATAGTTACTTAAAATAAGGGGAGTCGTGATTGTATTAAATCGTTAAAAAATATGCAGATTAAAATTGTGGTCATGAAGGGAAGGAAGAGACCACAAGTTGTTGCATCAACAAATACTGTGTTTAAAGTATTTCAAATATTGTTTGGATAAAATTTATGATCATATTGTTTCCCATAGCTCAAAAGTTTGTAAAAACATTTTGTTTCGTTCCGATAAGTTTAAGAGATTAGGCCAAAGTGGGAAGGGGAAGAATTTGGGCGCTAAACTGGTCTTAAATTTTATTTTTATAGAAACTATTTACTAAAAATTATTTTTTTGAAACATTCACAATTAAAACATCGTATAAAAGTGAACACAGACTCATTAGGGCAAATTTTATACCAATTGCACAATTATAGAAAGTCAAATTAGACTTACTAACATAAAGAATTGATAATCAATTGAGTTTTTTCTAAAAATATATAGATTCAAATCGCGTATGCATCTCCTTGCATATTGTCCCGATGTTCAAAATCCCAAAAACTATACAACAGTGTTTAAATTAGTACACAGGTACGATCTTAATCTGTAATATTTCACAGTAAATTAATAGGAAGCTTTTAAAAGTTTAGCTATGATGTAACATATCGTTGAGGTTAATATATAATCGGTTCTCCTATAGCCTTAAAAAGATTAGATTGAAAAAAGAGCCATCGCCTGATCCTCTTTCTTGCGCATTAAAGCCACTTCTTCCACTGTTTTATCCCGATAGCCCATTAGATGTAATAGGCCATGGACCATAACGCGCTTTAATTCCCTTTCGAAGGGAATTTTTAGCTCTTTTGCATTCTCCTCCACTCTTTCTATACTGATAAAAATATCAGATTCAATTTGCCCTTCTTTCTCAGAGCTATCAAAAGTTATGATGTCGGTATAGGTATCGTGGTCGAGGTATTGTTTGTTTATTTCAATCAAATAGGCATCATCGCAAAAAATGTAATTGATTTCATTCAATATATAATCGGGTTTCTCCTTTGAAATCACTTGAGTCAGCCATTGCTCAAACAGCTCAGAACCAACTAATTGAAACTTAATTGGTTCTTCATAAAAGAAGTGAATTTTATCCGTTGGTTTGTTCATTTGTTGTCCAATAAGGGCGTGCCAAATTATTTGAAAGTATGAGAATATGGAGCAAGAAAGGAGGAAAAGCAGACAGAGATAACAAGGCTATTTGCGGAATTGAATAAGAACTTTTCGGCCTTTGTTCTGATAGCTTACTTTATAGGCCAATTGCTGCATGATAAACACGCCTCTCCCGCAGGGTTGATCTATTCTGGACTGATGGGTAGGATCTGGAACTTTGTCGTAATTAAAACCTTTTCCTTCGTCTACTACGGTGAAATTTATTATTTTATTTGAAGAAGAATAAACAACCGTTACCAATTTATCAGGATTGGATTCATTACCATGTACCATCCCATTGTTAACGGCCTCCGTCAGAACGAGGAGAACATCGTTAAACAAGGTTGTTTCTTTGTTGTTTGGTTTCCAGCATCTCCTTAGAAAAGGCTCAAGCTTCTCTATGCTTTTGGGCTCGGAGGGCAAGATTAACCGCAACTCTTTAGTAGTTTCAATGGTCATCTGGTCGAAATAATGGCTCTTTACTTTGTATTAAACCACGATAATAAATAAAAGATTCCAATGTTGCCAATAAATTTGCTTCAAGTACCAGAAAAAACAGCAATTTCTTGCAATTATGTAATGGATTCTTGAAATTTCTCTCCTAAACTAGCTTTTACCAAAAAGAAGGAGGAAATTTTTCACATTGTACTAAAAGCTAATGTTATTGAAATATTTTTCTACAAGTTTCTTGTAATAGTTTTTCATTTCAGGAGCAACCGTCTTGTACAACTCAACCTCAGATTCTCTTTTCTTAAGATATTCTTCGATTTCTGGCGGTATATTCTTAATCATTTCCTGAGCTGTTTGGCCTTGTCTTTTCTCTTCAAAACCTCTTTGTTTTTCAGCTTCTTCAGCTTCCAACAAACGACTCATAATCTCTTGCTGACGCTTGATCATTTCCTGAGTGATTCTCTTGTTCACCAAATCTTCTTCGGTTTTCTCCATTTCCTCCATGATCTTTTCCAAATCACCTAGATCACCGTCTCCGTCTTTGTTATTTTCTTCATTGAATTTTTTCAAGGCATCGCGAATGGCTTCTTGCATTCTAGCTGTTTCAGCAAATTCCTTACTCATTGAACCACCAGGTTTTTCACCAGGCTTTTCACCATCTTGCCCACCGGCCTTTCCACCTCCTGGTTGCTTTCCTTTCTGCATGTCTTCCATCATTTTCTGCATCTGCTCATTCAATTGCTTTTGCATCTTCTTCATTCCACTCATTCCTGCACCCATTCCACCTGGCTTGTTGCAGCTTCCGCTTCCTGGCATTGAGTTCATCATTTGTTGTTGCATTTGCTGCATCGTCTCACTCAACATCAGCGCCAAATTATTGGTTGAAGTCATCACATATTGTTGATTAACACTTGATTCTCTTTTCTTTCTTGCTTCTAAAAAGTCGATGCCATCATCGAAATTCTTTTCTATCTCAGTCAACTCTTTGATAATGAAAGATTCAATCTGCATAACACGCTTGCTCAGTGCCACCAAACTGTCCTCTACAATTTGGAAGTCATCTTTTAGCTTGTATTGATTTTGTACCAATTCAACGTATTTAGGATTGTTAACTGAAGTCTCAGCCAATTCATCCATCACCACCTCTTGTCCCATAGACATATCAATCAGATTTTCCAATAGCTGGCGGATGGCTTGCATGTCCTCTTCTGCTTGTTCTGATTCCATTTCTTGCATCTGCTGTTGCATCTGGTTCGCCATTTCCTGCATTTTTTGGGCAGCATCTTGCTGACTTTGAGAAGCTTTCTTTTTATCCTTGCTTTCCATCTGCTGCATTCCATCTTCCATTTTCTGCTCAGCTTCTTCTTGCATTTCTTCTTGTTCCTCTGCGCCAGCATCTTTGTCCAATTCCTCAGCCATTTCCTTAATCTCCTCCATGTCTTCTTTCAATTCCTCAAATTCCTCTTTAATTTCTTCTTGTTCTTTCTTTTCTTCTTCAAAGTTCTCCGATTCATTTTCTTTAGTTTTCTCAGCTAACTCTCTTTCCTTTTCTGCCAACTCTTCTAACTTCTCAGCAGTTTCAGCCATTTTCTCTTCCATTTCCATCTGCTTGAGCAACTCCATCATGCGCTCCATTTCACGCTCCATTTGCTCATCAGTCAGTTCCATTTCTTCCAACTTCTCCATCAATTCCTCTGGGGTCATTTCTTCCAGTTGATCCTCCATTTCCTCCAACTTCTCTTTCATCTCTTCGGTCATCATCTCTTCCATCATCTCCTCTAGCTTCTGCTTTTTCTCTGCCATTTCCTCGGTGATGTCCTTGAACTCGTCTTCCTTCTTATTGTTTTCTTCAAACTTGTTCTGAGAGTTTTCCATTGAATTTTGCAATTCTTTCTGACGCTCCAACATTTTTTGAATTTGCTGACGGTCTTCCCAGTTCAAATCTTTCTTTTGAACGATCTTTTCTTTCAATTCCTTCACTTCTTCTTTCAGCTCTTTTGCTTCTTTTAGGTTTGCTTCCATGTCCTCTTCAAAGTCCTCTTTGCTTTGATCCACCATGGCTTCCAGCTCATCCAAACTAGGCAATTCATAAGTCATTGAATTGGTCTTGCTAACTTTACTCCCTCTAATTCCATCATTGTCCCAAGCTTCGAAGTGGTAAACTAACTTGTCACCATTCTCCAACTCAAGATCGTTCAAGTCCCAAGTATAGGTATATTTGTCGGCCTTCTTTGAGCCACTAGCCTGAATGGTTTGTGCTTTAGAAAGACTGTTCTTTCCAGTAACTGAATAGACAAATTTGATTTCTTTCAAACCGTAGTCATCTGAAGCTTCGCCAAGGAAATAGATCAATTTATTGTTGCTACTGTCTTTGAATTCCTTTACTGAAATTTCAGGGTACAAATCAGGAACAACAGAAATTTGATAGGCAATAGAATCACCTTTTTTTACTTTTTCACTTGAAATATGCACGGTATATGAGGCATCCTTATAAATTCTTCTGCCATATGTAAACAATTCTTTGCCATTTCTATGTGTCGTGATTAATGAATCTTCATTTCCAAATTGCAGTAAAACTTTGTCCGTATTTTGAGATTCAAAACCCCAATCGACTTTTGTCCCTGCTGGAAGAACCATGTCTCCAGTATTGTTTAAAATTTCGTCTTTCTTTCCAGTATATGCTGGATAATCAATATCGGCAGAGAAACCAACAATTGCTGGCTTTGGAATGACGTTCAATGTATAATTTTTCGACTTGAATCCACTCGCTTCGAAATAGAAGTCAGTTGATTTTTGAAGTTTATTGAATTTGTAAGTAAACTCTCCGGTTTTGGTTTTACTCAATTTGTAAGGAAAATCATTGATTATGATATTTGCATCGTGTGGAATGACCTCTCCAGAAACAGCAACCTCCACTAAGAAGTCATCGTATTGAACAGCTTCTAATTCTTGATTTTTAAGAGCGAAGCTAAACGGAGCTGGTCTTTCAATCTCCTCGTTGTAGTTGACAATTTCTTTAACAGGTTCAGTTATTAAGCTAGGACGGGCGAAAAGCATGATGGCCAATAGAAAGATTGGTGGCAGAGCATACTTTAAATATTGCTTGTTGTTTCCTAAATCAATGGCCGTTCTAAAAGGGACCAATTTTATTCCATCAATCTTCTGATCGATGCTTGCTTCTATCAATTCTGCACTGGCATAGTCAGTACTTCCGCTTTTTAATTGTAAAATGTTAAGCAATTTGTCCTTTACATCAGAAAAATGCGTTCCGATCATTTCAGCGGCCTTTTCATGTGAAATGACTGAGCCCAATTTGAAAATTTTAAGGATTGGGATTAACATCCATCCGAAAATAGCTAAAGCGGATAGAGTAATAAAACCAAAATAAATTCCTTTACGGACAGAAGTTGAAAAGAGAAAGTAGTTCTCCAATTGAGTAATTAGAAGGAATACAGCCAATATAGTTGCAACAGAATAGAGTGTCCCTCTAATTAGTTGGTTGACATAATACTTTCGAGTAAACCTGTCTAACTTGTTGATTAACAGGTCATAATTACTTTGTTTGGACATTTTATTTGAGCTATTTATTGAACGAGCATTAAAAATAGTCTATTCGTGATCCAAATAGAATCCTTTAACTATTATTTAACGCAGCAAATATGCTGTTTTTAACTGTAAAATTAAGACTTAAGTTCTACTAATAGATAACTGATTTTCTGGTGAAATGTTTCTGTATTTGAATTTGTTTAATAAATACCTGTTCTTAATCAATGAAATCAGCTAAAAATGGACAATAAATGCCAAAGGCTTTTTTCTCTTAGGCTTTTTTCTCTTAGGCTTTTGGCTTTTAGCCTTTAGCCTTTGGCATTTTTGAGTTTTGGGCTGGAATCAATTTCTGACAATCAATTTCTGCACTGACATTCTGTGGTAGGCTTTTGGCCCTTGGCCTTTGGAATTTTAGAGTCTTGGTCTGGTATCAATTTCTGACAATCAATTTCTGCACTGAAATTCTGTGGTAGGCTTTTGGCTTTTGGCCCTTGGCCTTTGGCATTTTTGATTCTTGGGCTGGTATCAATTTCTGACAATCAATTTCTGCACTGAAATTCTATTTCCATTTTTATCCAGTAAACTGATGAAATAAATTCCTGCTCGAAGATGCTCGATTTCCAATTGAACAGCCTTGGTTGATATTTCATTCATTTCACGAACAAGCTTCCCTTGAATATCGACCACCAAAATTTTGCTGCCGGGTTCAGGTATTTCATCGAAAGAAAGCATCGTAAATTCAAAAGCTGGATTCGGTGAAATTTTCATTTTGTTTTTTCGTGAAATGATACTCGTCAAACCAGTTGGAATTTCACTTACAAAAGTATTTCTGACTGTATTGGTGACAATGGCACTGTTGAAATCAAAGTAGATGAAGCCCGTATTTTCAATTGGGGTAAATTCTGGCAAGTCGTCTTTTCTTTTGATTCTGAATTTCACGAAGCCATGAGAAGCCAACTCGTTGACATTGCTGTCGGGTAGATAGATATTTTCAAATTCAAAAACCAAAGCTCGATCATCCAATCTGATTACTGTTTTGACTGGATGAGAAGCTGCGACAAAGTCGAAACTGGCAAGGTCTAAATTCAAATCCAATGTATCTTCAATTCTAATATTGAATGCAGTATCATTTCCAGTGTTTTGGAATCTTATTGTATAGTTTAAAATACTGTCTTCAAAGAGCGTGTAATTTTCACTGCCCTCCCCTGCTGGTTCGACCAGTTTGTCGTTGGGATCATAGGAGCAAAGTAAAAGAGAATAATTCGTATAAGTATCATCGTTGACCACAAAGTCCATGTTCTCATCTAAACCTACAATTGAGCCTTCTGTACTAAGGTAGGTTCCTGTGAAAGTTTCATCCGGCATTT
>CALBCY010000226.1 GCA_937927195.1 uncultured Chitinophagales bacterium | reverse complement strand
AAAAGTAGAATTTTATTTAAAAAAAGTCTATAAAGAGGATTGTGAAAACAATCAGTTATATGGATACTTGTATATTCAATTAGGCAATTTAGAAATTGAACGTGGAGATTACTTTGAAGGAATCAACTACATTCAAAAAGGTTTACAAAATGCTATAAAACTAGATTCGTCTGTGATTCCACTGGGATATTTGGCAATTTCTGATGCATATTATGGGATTCAAAATTATGATGTTGCTCAAAAATATGCTCTACGTTCAGTAGAGGAAATCACATCGAAATCAGAATCCTCAAATGAAAACACAGTCTATTTAGCCAAAAAATACCTGGCCAAAGTTTACGCTAAGATTGACAAGGCAAAAGCACTTGAATTGTTCAATGAATTGACCCCTTACTTTGAAACAAAAACAAAAGACCTTACCAAAAATCTTGGGCTGCGAGATTGTGTAAAAGTCATGGCTGAGATCACAGAGGGCGATGAACGAAAAAAGTACAATGAGCAATTGATTGAGTATTCTAAAACAATTGATTACAACCCATTTTATGCTGCCGAACTCAATATTCGTTTAGGGCATAACCACATTGGCGAAGACGAGGAAAAAGCAATCAATTTTTTCGAGAAAAGTCTCACCTTTCTTTTAAACGGAGCCAAATTTTCTGTCACAGAACAGAATGATTGGAACAATCAAAATTTAAGTTTCCCCTTGAGTTGGGAAGCTGTTTTTGGACTAATGAAATGCTATCTAAAAAAATATGAAGACACCCTTCAGGAAATTCATCTTGAAAATGCTTTGACGCTTCAAAATGATGCATTAAGTCTCATTGATTTAATTCAAAATAATTTTAAGGCAGAGGGTTCTATTTTAAGTTTTAACGAAAAACTTGTAGACTTTTTTGGTTGGTCTATTAATGCCCTGGATTATAAGAATGATTTAAATAAAAATGCCCAAATATTTAATAGCATAGAAAAAGGCAAAGCAAGAATTTTGCAAATGGGTTTTAATGAACAAAAGGCAAAAAAAACGATCTTAAAAAAATCGAACGAAACATTGATTAAGCAATTAGAAGAATTAAAAGGCCAGTTAATTGCTCTGGAAACCCAATTGGCTACTTCCAAAACAGAAACGAATGAAACAGAGAATCCATTGTTCGATGTGTTTTTTGAAAAGAGGTTGAAATATAAAACACTACTTAGTAAAGTAGAAAAAAAATATCCAGAATACAATGAAGTTAAAAATCAAAGTGGGATTTTTTCTTTAGAAGAAATACAAAGCCAAATAAATGACAATCAAGTCTTAATCAATTATTTTTTACACGAGCAGAATCTTTATGCTTTTGTCTTGGATGACCTGGATTCTGAATTGGTTAAAATTGATCTTTCTGTAGACTTAGCCAAAAAGATTGAAAACTACATAACTGCAATCAATCGATTTGAAACAGCGAAAACAAATGATTTGGCATTTGAACTTTATCAAATCCTGATACAACCCATTGAAGATTTACTGTATGATATCTTTGAAGAAGCTTCGATTAAAGATCTTGTTATTATCCCGCATTCCTTTATGGCCAAATTACCTTTCGATTCACTGCTTCGATCGAAATTCCGTTCAGGAGAACCAGCGAATTACTTACTCAATGGTTTCAATATCTCCTATCACTATTCAGCAAGTTTGTGGTGTTTACAAAAGCAGGCCGTTCCTAAACAGCAATATGTTTATGACATCGTGGGCTTTGCTCCTGTTTATTTGAATCGAACCGACAATGAATTTAGCGCTTTGCCTTTTTCGGAAGAAGAAATCAATGAGGTTTTGGCCCTTTATGAGCAACAAGGAAAAAAGTCATTAAAGTTTATGCATGAAATGGCTTCAAAGGCTGCTTTTATAAAACATGCAGGTGAAGCAAAAATCTTACACCTTGCCGCCCATTTCCATCAAGATGAAAATCCCACGCTCTCGGGTTTAATTCTGAGCAAAAATGAAAGAATCTATATCAATGAAACCTTTAACCTCCGTCTAAATGCTGATTTGGTCATTTTAAGTGCCTGTGAAAGTGCTTTAGGAAAACTTTACAATAGTGAAGGCATGATGGCCATTAACCGAGGATTGCTTTTTAGTGGAGCACAAAACATTATTTCCACCTTGTTTAAAGTTGGAGACGCTCAGTCTAACCAGTTGATGCAACTGTTTTATCAAAACTACTTGAAAGAGCAATCTGCCTCGCAGGCATTGGGAAATGCCAAAAGAACGTTTATCCTTGGCAAAAAATCTATTCCTACAAAGTATTGGTCGGCCTTTGTATTAATAGGAAGTAAATAAGTTTGTTAATTTTGGGTTTCTGTGATTAGAAACTCTTTCGAAATGCCTAGCTATTGGGTAGCTTTTTGATTGGAGCATTTACCAGAGCGACGGCTCTGGTTTGGTTTTCGAGTTTTGCTCTTCATTAGAAAGTTTTCTCCTATAGAGTGCAGCTGCAAAACCCGAAGGATGAATTTTATCCTCTTGTTCTTGTAGGAATCGCTCTACAGTAAGTAATTGTTGAAGCCGTGCTGTCTTCTGCTGTCATTACTGTTGCAAATTCATCTTCAGATACTGCAGTCTCAACTTGCGTTCCAAATGATGATCCACCATATGCTCTTCTTCTTACTCTAGTTATTCTTCCACCACCGATGGTTTGAACTGCTTGCTCATTGTTAATTTCGAATTGGCTGAAGTTGTTAAGATTTTTCATTTTTTGTCTTTTTTGTTGTGGGTTGTTCCGGACCCGATTGTTAATGTAAAAGTTTGTAAGTATAATTAATTTTGCTTGATTCTTTAATAAAAGAAAGAGCCGTATTTTTTAAAAAGTTGGAGGAAAAATTGGGAGGAGAATTTAAATAACTTGGAAGGTGTTGTTGTTATTATGATCCAAAGTTAAAGCAAAAGTTTACTCGTTCCAAATCCCAAAAGGAAAATCAGGTCGAATTTTGTAACAAATAAATAGGCCAAACCGTAACCCATTTTCTAATCGTTTGGAAAGCAGTATTATAGCTTCGCTTTTTTGTTTTTTTTCTCAAAAATTTATTTTTGTTTTTTTTTGAAAAAATCTACCAAAGCCCTACAAAATTCTACAATTACCCTACAATTTCATTTTTTTCACCCTACCACCCCACTACGGATCATCTACAATTTACCCATACAAACCCAATTGTAGGGTTTATATATTTACATGAAATTTGAGGAAACTGAAGGTGTTTTTTTGAAAATTCCCCGCTTAAGATTGAAGATTGAAAAAGGGCTTTTTAGGCAATTGAAGCCACCAAAATTTGAAATTTCAAGAAATTTTCAAAAAATAATTTGCTGGAGTTTCCCAAAATGGGAAACGATTTAAGATAGGTCTGAAATTAAAACTGAATAGAAATTAAAAAAAAGGGGACTATCTGATCAGGCATGGATAGATCCCCTTTTCTATTTGTAAATGTCATTTCTATAACCAGTCCCTACTGTCAACTATTAAATGTAAAAGTCAATTTAAAAACAAGGGAGAATCTAAATTTCATTTTAACAAAAGCCAACAGCAAAAATGCTATGAGTGTTTCTACAATACTTTATCTACAATACTTTAATAATTCTATTACAATTTTTCTACACAAAGGCATCACCAAAAGGATTGTGCCGCTTTAATGGTTACAAGCTAGTTTTATCTGGCCGGCAAACTCAATATTAAGCCGTTATCAGAAAACTAGAATGAGTACTCTATAGAAGCGTATTCAATACTTATCAAATAAGCATACCTATCTAGAAAAAATTGTAAATGTTTTTGGTGGTAATTGAAACAAACGAAAAGGAATTCCGTTGCTTGTGATTCAAAGTTAAACCAATATCTGATGGCTTGCAAGTTTTAGATGGGAAAATGTATATTTTTTGAAACATAAATTTTAAATATTTCGTATCGGCCTTCATAATAAATTGAAAAACAGTTGTTAATAAAAAAAACTCCAAATTAAAATTTGGAGTTTTTTTTTGACTTTATGTGCCAAAGTTGAGTACCTAGACAAATCATGGCTTTCCTTTGGTGGTTTCACCAAAGGACCTGCTGAACTTTTATGAAACGAAGTAAAAATGCTTAATTTAAGGGGCATAATTAATTAAACAATGCCCTTTTGATTTGAGAAAATATCGAGTACTCGAAAAAAACTTTAAGACCCAATGAAAATCCTATTGAACAATCACCTTCC
>CALBCY010000225.1 GCA_937927195.1 uncultured Chitinophagales bacterium | reverse complement strand
GTCATCCCAAAAGTAGCATAAACTTCAGTTTCTAAGTCTTCCAATTTTTTGAAAAACTTCCTATCTACTGGAGCCCCCCCTATAATCAAAGTTTTTATTTTATTCTTTTTGATGTCCTCAAAACTTGCATACAATTGAGATGGAACCATTGCACAGAAATCTGTTTCGATGTTTTCTGTGTTGTTAAATGGATTCAAACTAGGCTTCAATCTATTTAATTCCAATTCAGCGACGATCGACCTTACAATCATCATTTTACCACCAATAAAATCTGGAGAAATACAGAGCAATGCTTTATCATCTTTTTTCAAGCCAAAAAAATCAATGGTTGATTTAGCAGAATTCACCATGTTCTGCTTGAAGATTCTAATGATTTTAGCTTGCCCTGTTGAACCAGAAGTTTTTTGAAAAATGTAGTCTATATTGGGATTGAACCAGTCGTTTAAAAAATTCCACAATGAAATTTCAAATGGGTCTTTTTCTTGAAACTTGTGCTCAGAAACAATACCCTGAACACTTTTCGAATCATGCAGAGATCCTGTAAGATTCAAAGTATTATATGTTCGCCAATTGGACAATATTTTGTTTTTTTTCTTATTAAAATTTCAACAAACTCAAGTCCCAAGATTGATTGGAATCAATGATAAGCTGATCACCTTTTAACAGCAAGGGACTGGGGATATTATTATTAAACAATTGTCCCGTTCCTAGTCCTTGGGGCATCTTGGCCCCTACCCTTTTTTCAGAATTAATTAGATCATAGGTCAATTGCGCTATTGCATTTAAACCAATATTGGATTCAAGTGCGGAAGTAATCCACCAACCGATACCATTGGCTTCAGCAAGCTCAATCCATTCTTCGCAGGACTCAAAACCTCCAAGCAATGTCGGCTTGAGAATGATGTATTGAGCGGGAATATTGTCCAACAGCCATTGCTTTTCTTCCAATTTGTTAATTCCAATCAGCTCCTCGTCTAAGGCTATTGCCAAGGGTGTTTGACTGCATAAGGAAACCATTTCCTTTATCTGTCCTTGCTTTATGGGTTGTTCAATAGAGTGCAATTCAAAATCTGCGAGGATTTTTAGTTTGTCCAATGCCTCAGAAGGTTTAAATGCGCCATTGGCATCCACTCTGATTTCCATTTCATCAGAAGAAAATCTCTTTCGAATGGATCGAAGTAATTTCATTTCGGCATCAAAATCCAAGGAACCTATTTTCAATTTTATGCAATCGAATCCAAGCTTTATCTTTTCCTCCAATTGTTTGATCATGAAATCAATTTCACCCATCCAAATAAGGCCATTAATTTTGATGAGGTCTTTGTTTTCGGTAAAATTATTATTGTAAAATTTTCTTTGCCCATTCGACATCAAATCTCTCAAGGCCATTTCCAATCCAAAAACGAGCGAAGGATAATCAATAAATTCTTGCCTAAAATTTTTACTTTGTCTTGAAATTCTGCTGCTTAAAAATTCTAATTTTTCTTCATAATCTGGCAGATCATCTGAACTGAGCCCTTTGAACATTCCACATTCTCCTATTCCAAAAATTGCTGGATTGTTTTTATTCCAAACTTTCAAAAACCAAGTTTTTTTCTGCTTCAATACACCACGTGAAGTTCCACCGGGAATTTTGAATTCCAAAGAATGGCTGGTCCACTTGGCCTCTAGCTCATCAAAATTTATTTTATTGTAAATCTCATTTTTCATTTTAAAAGATTAGACCGATACCAAAAGTCAGGACAAAAAGGAGTGTACTCATTGCCAGCTTTTTAAGCAAAGGATCAAAGTTTTTTGGATCATTAATTTTCATTACACTAATGATGTTTGACAAAATCAATGGTAGGGAAAGCAAGAACAATAATTGAACAGGACTGCTCCAATTAAATATAGTGAATAGAACAGCACTAAGAATTGCCAACAATAAGATGGAAACATGGTATACTTTCGAACCTTTGAATCCCAATTTGACTGCCAATGTATTTTTTCCATGCTTTTGATCCTCTATTCTGTCCCTCATATTGTTCAGGTTCAAGACCCCCATTGACAAAAAACCAACGGCACTTGCTGGAAGTAAAATATCCCATGCAAGAAAATGAGTGTGTAGGAAAAACGTTCCCATCACGCCAGTTAATCCGAAAAAGAGAAATACGAAAACATCTCCAAAACCTTTATAACCGTATGGATTTTTACCAACTGTATATTTTATGGCTGCCCAAATGGCTAATAATCCCAAAAGAAAAAAGCCAGCAAATACTTTTAAGTCCAGGCCTTGTGTACCGATCCAGATTAAAAGCACCCCGCTTAAAAGTGCCAGTATGCCAAATACAATAATGGCTTTCTTCATTTCATCTTTACTGATCAAACCGCTTTGAATGGCTCTTTGAGGACCAATTCTAGTATCATCATCCACCCCTGAAACAGCATCGCCATAATCGTTGGCCAGGTTTGATAAAATTTGCAAAAACAAGGTAACTAAACTGGCCAAGAGCAAAATTCGCCAATCGAATGCATTGACTGAATGAGCCAAAAAACTACCAAGGAAGATGCTTGATAGAGAAAGAGGCAATGTTCTCAATCTAAATGCTTTTAACCAGGCTTTACTTTTGTTTCCCATTAGAATTGGTTTATAAATAAATTGAATTGTTTGGCGCGATGGCTTTGCATTTTTCGAACGACTCCCTCATTGAAACTCACTAAACGAAAAGGTTCCCAAATAGTCAATGCCATTAGATATTCTTTTTCAAAAATTCAAAATACTTTCTCATGATTTGCGCACTTAAAACTCCATCCGTTTTGATTTCTAGAATTTTAGGGCGTTTAGAATTGTATTTAAAAAAGTCTGGTAAAATTTCATTCAACCCATTTTCTGTTTCACAAAAATGATAGGATAAATTGTAAGTTTCAGCCAGCTTATCAAATGAAATTTCATTTTTCGTTTCAAAATATTGGTTAACCTCGGGAACTGAATCTGGGCCTTTAATGATTCTAAAAATATTTCCTCCGTCATTGTTGATGACAATGATCCGTAGATTGGGATTCAAATAATTATTCCAAAGCCCATTGCTGTCATAGGCAAGGGATAGGTCCCCCAAAATAAGAGTAACAGGCTTTTTGGTCATTGCAGCAAATCCAGCCGCTGTGCTGAGACAACCATCTATCCCTCCGACACCTCTGTTGCAATAAAAATCACGTTTTTCATTGTGACTAAACAGATTGGAATATCGAATCGGTGTGCTATTGCCCATTTGCAACAAAGACTTTTCTGGAATGTGTTTGAATAAATCTCGATATACTTTTAAATCCGAAAATGGGATTTCTTTCAAAAACTTTACTTGGGCCTTTTCTATTTTTTTATCTCGTGAAATGAAATAATTAGACAGTTTCTTTTTTACTTTAAAATTAACTAATTGCTTGATGAATATTTTTGAATGACATGGAATAACCTTTGTCAAGCTTTGATAGGTATCCCAATGCTCCCCGCTTCTATTGATGTGCCAATGTTCAGTTGGAGGATTGTTTCTCAAGAAGGTTTTCATCTTTTTAGAAACGATGTAACCACCGATGCTCAAAACCAAATCAGGTTTTTGACTGACCAATTCCTTTTTTGTGAGCGTATCGATGTTTCGGTCTATGCAACTTACGAACAATGGACTTTGTAAATTGGAGCTGGTTTCGCTCCAAATGGTCACTCCACTCTGCATGGCTATTTTTTCGAGGTATTTTTTCAACTGTTTGTCAGGAGGATGCAAGCCTACCAATATCCACTTTCTTTTGGAATCTGCCCAAACATTTTTAAGATCCTGAACTGCTTTTTTACTAATAATATTTTCAGTTTCAACAACAGAAATAATTTTAGGCGCAGCCTTTTTGAAAGGTTTTAAATCATAAAGTGGTTCATTGAGAGGAATGTTTATGTGGACAGGACCCATTTCAGGAAAAACAGCCAAATTGATGGCTTCTGAGACAATGCGGTCATTGTGCCATTGGTTGTCCTTGTTTTGAATTTGCTGAGGGAGTTCAAAGCTTTTATTGATGTAATTCCCAAAGATGTTGGTTTGGCGAATGGTTTGCATATCGCCTTGGTCTATCCATTCAACCGGACGGTCTGCAGTGAGGACCAAAAGTGGCAGTTTCTGGTATTTGGCCTCCGCAATGGCAGGTGCATAATTCAATACCGCTGTTCCCGACGTACATACTAATCCAACTGGCTTGCGAAGGCATTGAGCCATTCCCAATGCAAAAAAGGCTGCAGACCGCTCGTCTACAATGGTATATGTTTTTATACCTGTATGTCTGTTGAAGGCAAATACAAGTGGCGCACATCGAGATCCAGGAGAAAAAACAATGTGATTAACCCCTTTTTGAGCACAAATTTCAACCAAACTACTTATTCCTGTTTTAGAGGTATTCATCCCTTTCATTGTATTAATAAAACAAAACTCATTGATGGAAAGTTGTGACGAAAATAAGGAATTTTACAATAGAAAATGCAGGAGATTTTGATTTAGACAGCAGCCGCTAACTAGGTTCGAATAATCAAGACCATGATCTATATTTAAACCTCTGCAGTCCTTGATTTGCTTAAACCCAAACAGCGTCTATGGATATTGGCATCCTTTAAAAAGTTTAGATAAAAGTTTAGATAAAACCATTAAGCATTCACAAAAAAAAGAGGTGTCAACAAATGTTGCCACCTCTTAAGAATTGTTGCTTGAATTTCTTTATTTCTTCAACATTTGCATTCCCATACTTAACAAGTCATCCATCATACTACCATCGCCATCTCTGTCCAATAGCTTGCCGATGATTCCTCCACCTAGTCCGCCTTGAGGCGCTTGTTGTTGCTGTTTTTGCTGGCCGCCTCCTAACAAAACACTGGCCAATCCACCTAAATCCAGGCCACCTGACTTTTGCGTCTGGCCAACAACACCCATGATTACAGGTGCAATTAACTGCATTAGTACACCAGACTTGAAAATGTCTAATCCGCTCATTTGACTAATCAACTGAGCTGCTTCTAGTTGTTGTTTGCCTAGTAAATGGCTTACAATCCCAGAACCGTTCATGGTACTTTGATTGCTTACTTGCTTCTTTCCAGTAAAAACACTCATTAGGTCTCCAAGGATTCCGCCATCGTGATCTTTTTGAATTGCTCCAAATAATCCGCCACCTCTTTCTTGGTTATTGGCATTTCTTTGAATCGCATTTAACAATAACTCGCTGATGCCTTGGGAGGCCTTTTTTACTTGATTAGGATCTTGTGCTCCAATTTGCTTTGATAACTGGATTACGACATCATCATTCAGATGTCTAGCTACTTCGCTCATTAAATTTGTCATTAATTATTTTTATAGTGTAAAGAATTAAGCTCTAAAGAGCTCTTTTTTTAATGGTTATTTTGTTGACATTCATGTTGAATAGTTTCGCACAAAATATGATTTCAGTGCTTATCATTTTTTCATAAATGTTAAGAATGCTAAAGCAAGGTATATGGCTTACAGTTTTTTATAGGTTTTAATGTGTTTCATTTTTTATCATTACTCCTTTTAGTTTATCCTTGGGAATCCATTCTTTTAAATAAGATCTTCTCCCATGGTAAGCTTTTCTTTTGACATTTTTATTATACACTTCAGTATATAGCCTCACAAAAATAGAATCATTGGTTAATTCTTCTATTATGGTGTGATAAATTCTAGTCATTTCACTTTTATTAAAATTGCTGTATTCTAAATACTGTTCATTATAAAATCCCCAATCACAATGAATATTTCTCTTTTCTCTTAATTCAATTTCCTCACCAGCTAAAAATATTTTTACAGAATCTTCTATTGCAATGAAATTCATTAGGAATCTAGGAATTGTATCTAATGAGTCTTTTTGATTCTTAAAATCTAATTTAACATCTTTACCAATTAAGCCTTGATCAATCTTATCAATGGCAACATATCCAATGTCCCAACCACCTTGTGAATAGCAGAAATTTCCTAAAAGGAAGAGAATAAAGTAGAACGAAAGGTTTTTCATTTCTTGGATTTTATGATTGACAGGGCTTTTGCCTTTAAACTTTAGTTGACAACCAATCACATTTGCAATTTTTACCAATTTTCATCTGTTACAATTATACGCTATTGCTTGACCTTGGTTTATAAATTGTTTTTGAAAAGTATCAGTTAATGAATTTATTCAAATTTCTGATTGATTGTATTTTGATAATTATTAAAAACGTGAACGACTTCAAACAGGTTTATTATTTCAATATAAACATCTTTAAAAATTCCTTGGATGTCATCCGCTCGAACGTCAAGATTTACATCAAACAGTCCAATTTCATCGGAAACAGCCATGTAAACTTTGTTAGCAGCTACTGTAATTCTCAAATTGTTTTCAAGTTTCTCTTGTAAATATAACAGTTGATTTTGCAAACCAGGCTGAAGCAGTTGAACAGTTAATTTTTCATCTGTGCTAAAAACTTTAAAGGAGTTTTCAAAAGCTCCTTTGCCAAAATGAACCAATTTCAACTTCCTCTTTAAAACTTTTTGAAATACATTGGCCATCCCTTTTAAATATCTTTCTAAATGGTCTGGTAGAATAACTGAATAGGCATCATGATAATGTTGAGTTTCCATGACCAAAAAAAGCCCTTGAAAAACAGTAATATCAGAACTAAGCCCTGGAAGACTTACGCTGGATCCACCACCATATTTTGTACTTGCGTGAATTTCAGAGAATTGAAAACTCATGTCATTAAACTTCCCTTCAAAGTAGTTTGATCCTCCAAAGTTATAAATGCTTTGAGAAAACAAATAACTATCTTGAAACCACTCATAAGAAACATGATGATCTGAATGGTAAACCAATCCTGGATAAATTTGCTTAATAATTTCAGGCACAATTTTGTTTTGTATTTCCAAGTAAATCTTTTTGTGAAATTTTTTACTTGAATACACCATTGAGGCAAACAGTCCTAAAGAAAAGAGCAAAACACCAATAAGCTTATTTCTGCCAAAATACCAATTGACAAATATGACTACAGAGAAATAAACCAAAATTGAAAGAATTTGCTGAATTCTATATTTCTTCTTTTGATTAATTCTATCCTTTTCGAGGTCATTCAAAAATGGTTTTAAAGTTTTGTAAGTTGATTCAATGCTCATTTAGTGATTTAGGTTAAAAAATGCTCCTCCTATATTAACACAGAATTTCACAAAAAAGAGCCCGAAAACAGAAAAATCGCAATAGAATGCAATAGAACGCAATAGAACGCAATAAAAAGGGCCATAATTAGAATTATAGCCCTTTCAAATACTGTTAAGATCAAAACAATCTTATTTCTTTTGTTTCTTAGCCCAAGAGTCTCTTAAACCGACCGTTCTATTGAAAATCAATTTATCTTCTGTAGAATCGGGATCGACACAAAAGTATCCTTTGCGCATAAATTGAACTTGATCGCCTGCTTTAGCTGTTTTTAAACTAGGCTCAACATAAGCTGTAATTTTAGTCAAAGATTCTTCGTTCACAAAATTTATGAAGTCCAGGCTCTTTCCATCTTCGTCTTTGTGTGCTTCTGGATCTGGATCTTTGAATAATCGATCATACAATCTGGCTTCAACTTCAAGGGCATGATTGGCAGAAACCCAATGAATGGTTCCTTTAACTTTTAGGCCACTGGTATCTGAACCACTTCGACTTTCTGGAATGTACGAGCAAAGCAATTCGGTTACTTCTCCGGTTTCAGGATCTTTTACAAAATCATCACATTGAATGATGTATCCGCTTTTTAAACGAACCATTCGGCCTGGAGCCAACCTAAAGAATTTTTTAGGAGCATCTTCCAAGAAGTCTTCTTTTTCAATTAAAAGGTGTTTGCTAAATGGAATGGTTCTGCTTCCACCATCCGGGTCTTCTGGATTGTTGATGGATTCCATCTGTTCAACCTGATCGTCAGGGTAATTCGTCAACTGAACTTTTAAAGGATTCAGAACTGCCATTACACGGGCAGTTTTTTTGTTCAAATCTTCTCTCACACAAAATTCCAACAAGGAGATATCAATGTTACTTGGTCTTCTGGAAATTCCAGCCTTGATGACAAAGTTTTTCAAAGATTCAGGTGTGTAGCCTCTTCTTCTCATTCCTGAAATAGTTGGCATTCTGGGATCATCCCAACCAGTAACAAAACCACCGTCGACCAAAGCCAACAATTTTCTTTTACTTACAACAGTATAATTCAAGTTAATTCTTGAACGTTCAATCTGAAGTGGTTCATATATTCTCAGCTCGCGATTGAACCACTCGTATACAGGACGGTGCACTTCGAACTCAAGTGTACATAAAGAATGTGTGATGTTTTCAATAGAATCAGAAATTCCATGGGCGAAATCATACATTGGATAAATATTCCATTTATCCCCAGTTCTGTGATGATGCGCTTTTAGTATCCTATACATGATGGGATCTCGCATGTGCATATTCGGCGAACTCATATCAATGATTGCACGCAAAACTCTTGAGCCTTCCTCAAATTCTCCTGCTTGCATTCTTTGAAAAAGATCAAGATTTTCTTCTATCGTTCTTGTTTTGAATGGTGAATCTGTACCGGGTTTGGTAGGAACCCCTCTCATTTCACGCATTTGATCAACTGGACAATCGTCGACAAAAGCTTTACCTTCCATGATCAATTGAATGGCAAACTCATATAAGTTGTCAAAATAATTTGAAGCATAAAGAGGCTCACCATCCCATTTATAACCCAACCATTTGATATCATTAATAATTGAATCTACGAACTCAGTATCTTCTTTCACAGGATTGGTGTCATCAAATCTTAGATTTGTTTTACCGCCAAACTTTTCTGCAATGCTAAAGTTGAGGAAGATTGCACTTACATGCCCAATATGTAAATATCCATTTGGTTCAGGAGGAAACCTTGTAATAACAGAGGCATGTTTGCCTGATTTCAGATCAGAATCAACAATTTGCTCAATAAAATTGAGCGAATCGGAAGTCATAGTATTTTCCATTTGTAAAATTTAAGTCGCAAAGATAGCCAAAAAAAGCTTCAGTTAGGTCTACATTACAAACGGATAAAAGGGATAAATTGATTCAAAGAAAGTAAAAGGGCAGAAATTCACTTTAATAAGGGAATAAATGGGAAAACAGCAACGAAACAGGGAGTTTGTTGAAGGAAAAGAGAGATAGAGAGAGATAAAGGAGTTGTCCAATTTTGGACTAAATATATTTCAGTTGAAGAAACTTTAAGTTTACATCAAAAAATTTTGCTTAGTTATTAGTTAGTTATTACTTAGTTATGAAGCGTACTTGGAGTTAAATTGTCCCAATAGATGCAGACAGAATAAACCATTTCCATAAATTTCTTTCTATTAAATGGGCCAGAAAGGATTCCGACAACATTATTTTTCAAATTCCCCAAATGTGGAGTAAATTGAGGTTCATTTTCATGGGTTAAAAATATTATGGGTGTATTTTTGAGCTCGCTATCCGCTCCTAATTGTTCCAAAGTTTCCAATATTTGCTCCCAAGGCTTGCTTGCATTGAGAAAAATGCTGATAACTTGTTGTTTATCAAGTTGGTTTCTTTTTTCGAAATAATCATGAGTTGAATCAAATCTATTGACAAAAGATCTGAGTTTCGTGCCACTTAAAGCAAAATTGGCCGCAATAAAATGCGGATTATTATCGCCAATGAAAAAGATAGCCTTATTTTTGTCGCTGGTATTGATATCGCTTGGAAACCTCATACAGTTAATTATTAATCCAATCATGGGTGATCGAAAGTATAAGTGTAATAATTACGGGAGGGTAAAAGGAAAGAAGGGGGAGTTGAAAATAAGTCTTAAAATAGTGACTGGTTAGATCATCTAGTCATTATGTACGTATGAATTGATAAGCAGGTTACTTTGATAATAAAATAATTTAAATATTTAAAAATAGGCAATGAAAATCAAGCATTTAGTTTTAGTATTATTTTTAGTTAGCCTTAATTTTTTCGGTCAAAAACAAATAATTCCAGATTTTGGAGCCAGGTTTGAAAGTTTTAAAGAAAATATTAAGTCGCCTTTTGACAAGATAAATGGAATTGTAACAGATGGAAGTTTAATATATATAGCTACAGATCGCGGCTTAAAAACTCTTAACAAAGACGGTTCAACAAGTAATTGGGGAGAAACAGGTGAAAATACCAATTACAATATCACTGACATCTACATTGATGATCAAAATATTGTTTGGATGGGGACAAGAATTTCAAAACTGTTAAAATTACCAACAGATAAGAAGTTGCAAAGTATCTCCCTTACCAATCCTGATGGAAAATCTTTCCTAATCAATGGGATTCATCGGTCAGACGATAAAGTTTGGTTTGCTACATCAAAGGGTTCTACCATTTCATATGATACAGGTACGAAAAAAAGATACAACCTTGACAGCTCTTACAAAGGAAGTGTCAATGATGTTTACAGTGAAAACGGTAAAGTTATTTTGGTAGCAAGGGACAACGGATTGTTTTATCGCCCTTCTGGTGGAAAGAATTGGAAACAAATACAAAATGTAAAAAAAGCAGATAAAATAAAAAAGATTGGTGATACCTTTTGGATAATGGGAACCAACCTAAACGATACTCCTCTACTTTTATATTCTAAAGACAGAAGAAATTGGATTAATTTCAACAATGAGCTGAGTTGTATTGCTAAATCAAACATAATCTACAATGACTTTGACATTGACAGCAACGGAAGGAATATTTGGATTGCTACAAGTAATGGTTTGTTGCAATACAACTTTGAGCTGGATTTTTGCAATTGGTTTTACCATGATAAATATCCCAATATGCCAAAGCGAGAAATCAATACAGTCATGGCACAAAATGACAGTACATTTTGGATGGGAACACAAAATGGTGAATTGTTCAGATTGGAAATCTTTCCTGAAGAATATGAAGAAGAGCTTGTAGAGGAAAAATATGAGATTGTGGAAGAGAAAGCTCAATTTCTAGCTTTGGAAAGAATGAAGAAAAAAGCAAAAGATGAAGCAGACGGGATGGTTCTGAATAACAAAGACAGGTCAACTCTATCAAGAATAGATGGTGAACCAGTTGAAGAAGAGCCAGAAGTTGTCATTAAAAAAGAAGTAATTAAAAAGAAAAAATCCTTAGTTGATATAACCGACATAGTTTGTGGGGAGACATTGGAATTATCCAACCTTTTGTTTCGAGCAAGTGAAGCCGAATTTATCAACACTTCTGCAGCTGAAGAATACCTTGATATTTTAGTAGAATACCTAAGACAAAACCCAAATCACACCATAGAACTTTATGGACATACCGATTTCTTGAGTGACAACAAGGAATATTTAGTTGACCTTTCACAACAAAGGGTTGATTTGGCAACAAAGTATCTCAGCAAAAAAGGAGTTAAGGAATATAGAATTCAAACGCAAGCATACGGTGGAGAATTTCCAATTGTCACGGACAGAACCTCGAAAGGCAGAAGTGTCAATAGAAGAGTGGAAGTTTTGATTAATTGCAATTGATAAAATGTATAATTGGATAAAAAAAAAGCTGCCAGAGTTTTACTCTGGCAGCTTTTTTTTTGCTTTTTTTTTGCTTTCAACAATCTATTGTTAATGCTTCGAAAAGCGAAAGTATTGTTTTCGATTTCTTCTCTGTTTCTATCCATTCCTTTTCTGCGTCAGAATCTTTGGTTATCCCGGCACCCACATAAGCGGTTAAAAAGTTTCCTGAAATTTTTGCACATCTTAAGTTTACATAAAACTCCTTAGAACTGGTTGAGCAAGGTCCTAAGAAACCTGCATAATAACCTCTTTCGTAGCCTTCCTCTGCCTTTATTAATTCAATAGAATCTTTCTTTGGAAAACCTCCAACCGCTGGAGTCGGATGCATATTTGCAACTAATTCTTGCCACTGATCCTCCAACATGAATCCATGAACTTCGTTTTTCAAATGCTGAATGTCGCCAGCCTGAACCGTCCTTATTGGGTCGACAGTAATTTCAGTTAAGCCAAGTTGCTTAAAAGTATCCAATAGATAATCACCCACAATCTTTTGTTCAATTATTTCTTTTTCAGTCCAATCTTGATCGGAAGTTTTCGTCCCTGCCAGGGCTACGGAAGTTATTCTATTTTCTTCATTGCGAAACAAGAGCTCTGGACTGGCCCCGATCCACATAGATTTGCCAGGTAAACAAATAAGATATCGAAAAGCGTTTGAATAATTCTCGAGCAATAGAGTAAAAACTTTAAAGGGACAAATGCCATCATCTAAAGGGTTTTGTATTGGTCTTGAAGCAATGCACTTCGCCAAGGAGCCTTCAGAAATTTTAGATTTTATTTTATCAACGAAATCCACAAAAGCCGATTTATTAATTTCATTGGTCTTTTGAGACATGGGCAGGTTGAAATCTGCCAAAGAAACATCAGGAGGAACAAAAGATTTGATGTCAATTGTAATTTGCTCTTCAGAAATTAAGGTGTAAATAGGATTGCTTTTTTCATCGAAAGGATAAAAGATGAAATCACCATTGTTGTTAGCCAATTGAGTTGGATTTAACTCATGTACTGCCCCTCTCAGAAAGTACAATTCATGCTTTTGGGGTTTAGCAAACAATACGAAGGCCTGCTTTTCTTGAATAGCAAGTTCGATAGATGAATTGAGAATATTATTTAAATTAATTAAGTCCATTTAATCCTTAAACAAACTTATGAAATAAAAAGTTGAAGAATCCGATCTTTGATCGGATTCTTCTCAAAAAAAAATCAAATGCACTAACAAAATGCATGTATACTAAGAAATGGATAGCAATTGGATAGCAAATGGATAAGCTTAGACTGCGGCAGTTGCGGGACTCATCGCTACAAAATCAAAGGCTTTAATATCTGTTGAGTACTTTTCAACACCTTCTTTGTCGGTATACTTTTGATACTCAATTTTACCTTGAATGGCAACCATACTGCCTTTTTTCAAAATTTTGTCCATGTTTTCTGCCATGGGACCAAAACCTACAATTCTATGCCAATCTGTTTTCTCAACGGACTCGCCTTTTTTGGTTTTATAAAATTCATTGGTTGCCAAGGAAAACTTCACAAGTTTGTTTCCTCCGTCTAAATCTTTAAGTTCTGGGTCATTTCCTAAACGACCAACTAAGTAAACTGAATTTCTCATTGAATTCATCATAGCTAAATTTTTTAAGTGAAATAAAACGTTATTCACTTATACAATGACAAAATCAATATTTTGCAAGTTTTTTGAAGTATAAATTGACAGATAAGAAAGGGCAAGGACGATATTTAAGAGACTGATAACAAAGGACTTAAAGCAAGGTGACAAGCCTAAAAAAAATTATTCTAGATCGATCTGAATATTTTCGCCAAAACGTTCAATTCTAACCTTTTTACCCCCCTCCAAAATTTCAATATTGGTTTCTTTAAAGCAGGCTTTGGGCTTGTTTAGCGCACCATCTATTTGGGATTGTTCCTTTAGCATTTTCTTTTTAATGAAAAAATCAACCTCTCCCTCAAAGTCCCCTTCTTTTATTTCAACAGTCCGCTCAACCATTTTACGAAGGACAAAAATATTCATCCCATCATCCCCAATTTTTACCTGGGTTTCATTTAAACAGGCCGTCTTATCTTTCATCATGGCAAAGTTCACCTCAAGGGCTTTGGTCTGTCCATAAAGAAAATCGCTGTAAAAGTCGGTTTTGGGATTTATTGTTTCTGGTGCTGTTTCTTTGTTAACTGGATTAACGCTCACACGGTCATTTGGATCTGGGCAAAGCACATTCATTCCATCAAAAGTATAAAAGAACTTCCCATTTAAGGTGGAGCCATTTGTTCCATAAGACCCAGGAATCTCCCATGCCAAGGCGCCAGACGAAACATCGAATGAACTACGGCCACTTGGAGTTAATAAAAAGGATTGTCCTTTAAGAATTACTGGACGGAACATTTCATTCAATCGGATTTTATAAGCATTGCCAAAGAATGCACGCTTATTTACTACTTGAAGTATTTTATCCAATGGCTGCCATCGAGAATTTATGGCCACTCTGGAGTTTATAAAGGAATGCTTCGGGCTAGACAATATCCTTCTTTCGTACTCTTCCTCAGACTCAATATGAACTGGGCAATTAAGAATTTTTTCAACATTGAACTCGCCGAAATATCTATTGTCCAAACTCAAATTTTGCTTGAGAAAATCCAATACGGAGTTTCCCACTGAATTTCGCAAAGAAGAAATATTCAATGAATGACTGTTCCCAAAATTGAAAAGTGGTTTTGTCTTTTCTACAAAAATGGATTCATGCAAGGCATCTTCCAAAATTAAAACTTGCTGTAGGAAGTTGTTCTTTCCTACTTTTTTGCATTCCTGACAAAAACCATCACTATTCAGAATCGAGAAAATATGATTTACATTTCCTGAACATCTGAAATAAGACATAATAAATAAAATTGTTTTTCATTCTTATTTTATGAGGTAAATATAAACAAAAGTTTTATTTTACAGTGCGCAATTCCCCCTAATAGGTCATAAAGGTTTCTTAAAAAATTTGAATTTCAATCGCACCCAACTGTTTCAAATTATTGTAAATCAGGTTGATCGAATCAGAAAATTACTAGAAATGGGAATAAAAAACTATTATGAACAACTAGGAGTAGACTGGAATACTCCCCCTGAACTAATTGCCGAAGCATTTAGGTCTAAAAAACTGGAATGCAACAATTTAGAGGACCCTGAATCAAGAGAATTTCAACTAAAAAAAATTGAATCTGCTTATTTAGTTTTAAGTGATTCTTCGAGTCGTAAAAAATACGATACTGATTATTTTATCCACTTTATCAAAGGCAAGGTCAATCATTTAAGCAGCGACAGATATGTCGGTCGTGGATCCGTTTCCGAGATGCCCAGACCAACTGGCGGCTCTAAACCAGTGCAAAGATCTATAAAAAAACGAACTTTAATCATTCCCTTGCTATTATTTTGTGCAACTCTTCTTGGCTTCACAACCTACCTAAATGTAAAATCTTACTCTAAAGCCAATAAAGTATTAATCAAAACCAAAGCTGAAAACAAATTATTGGCAGAAGAAAAAGAAAGACTAAAAGCAAAAAGAGCCAAGGAACAACAAAGGGCAACCAATAATTCTATGGTACCTTCTAGCGAAGAAAAAACCCTTCCCATAACTGAACAATTGACCAAAGCTTCAGAACAGGAAATACAAGTTTTTGAAGAACAGCTAAATAAAATTGAACATAATATTGCTGTATCAGAAGCAGATGAAAACACGTCCAAAGCAATTAGCAAAAAAAACACAACACTTACTGTGGAAAATTCCGTTGATCAAAACACATCACTGAGTAAGGAAATAAACAAAGTCATTCCAAAAACTCAAGTTACAAAAAAAGAAAACAATCAAAAGCCAAGTAATTCAGAAGCAGCAACAATTGTTGGGAACAGAAATGACTTAACAACAGCCCCACCCGCTCAACCAATTACAGATCAATTGTTTGAAACAAAACAAAAAAAATCAAGGATTTTGGTAGGAAACCGTCCTGAGACAGGATTTCAGCCTTACAATGAATTTTACGGAGAATCTATAATCGACGAAAAATCAGGGCACACCCTTATCATTGAAAATAAAAGTAGAAAAGATGCCGTCGTTTGTATCATCAATCAAGCCAATGGTAAAATTTACAGAAATGTATATATAAGAGCTAAAGACAATGGCATTGCCACCAAAATTCCCGAAGGAGATTATTATTTAAAATCCTATTTTGGTAAAAATTGGAATACAGAAGTCAGCCCATCTAGCAATGGAATTAAAGGAGGGTTTATGGAAGATGAAAGTTTTGAATCTTACCTTTTGAGTGATCAGATTTTAAAATTGCAAACTGATACTTTAAACAATAAAGTGCGCTTTGCTAAGTATAAAGTAGAATTTGGTAATCCAAAGCTAAGGTTGCATCATCAAGGAATTCCGAGAACAGCCTTCTTTTAAACATTGAAAAGGAATAATCAATCATATAATAAAATTTATTTAATTGATATAAAATTACAATTTGTTTTTTTTCTTATATACTTTTAAATATGTTTTCGGCACGGCTATTTTCTAGCATTGGCAAATACAGCACTAACTCAGTAAAAAGGATCAAGAATTGAGAATCTATTTCAATTTTTGATCCTTTAATCATTTTATTCCCAACAATTTCCGAAGTCGTCTGTTTATATTTCACGATATTTGACCAAATAAATTAATTGTAAGATATTTGGAAGGTATTTGAAGGTATTTTGTTAGAAACTTTCCTAAACAAATCAATTAGTTTCTATTCAAGAAATTTAGCCACAACAGATTTTGAACTTTTATATGAATACAAATAACAAAGCAGCAGATGATTTTTACTGGGTCGATGACAGGGAGCCACATCTAGCGCGAAGAAAGGAAATTTTAAAAAAGCATCCAGAAGTGAGAAGCCTCTTTGGGGTTAATCCAAGATTAAAGTATGTTACTGTTGTCTTGGTAGTCATTCAATTGGCAGTCGCTTTGTTTATCCATAAACTCTCTTGGTTTCCTTTTTTATTGGTTACTTATATTGTAGGTGCGACTATTTCAAGTGCTTTGTTATTGGCCATTCACGAAATAACCCATTTTCTAGCATTTAAATCCAAAAAGAAAAATAACATTTTGGCCTTGTTTGCTAATTTGCCAATTGTTTTCCCCTATGCAATGTCTTTCCAGATTTATCATGGAATGCATCATTGGGAGCAAGGCAAAGATGGAATAGATGTGGATATTCCAACGGTTGTAGAAGCCAATACATTCAAAGGATTTTTTGGAAAGCTTATTTGGTTTTTAAATCAAATCTTTGCTTATGCTTTAAGACCAATTTTTGTCAAGCCAATCAAATTAGAGAAATGGCAGATTTACAACATTGTCTTTCAAGTTATTGCAATGGCGATATTTTTACCCTTTGCAGGATGGCAGGGATTTCTGTTTTTAATGCTTTCTCTCGTTTTTGCCGGAAGCATCCATCCGACAGCTGGGCACTTTATTTCCGAACATTATGTATTTGAAGAGGGACAGGAAACCTATTCTTATTATGGCTCTTTGAATAAAATAACTTTCAATGTTGGCTACCACAATGAACACCACGATTTCCCGGCCATTCCAGGAAGCAGACTTCCCGAGCTAAAGAAAATGGCTCCTGAATACTATGGCAACCTCCACTCCTACAATTCATGGGTAGGCGTAATCATTGGCTTTCTTTTCAACAAAGAGGTATCTCTGTTTTCAAGAACAAAAAGAAAGTAAGTTAGAGCAAAGATCCACCAGCATTTTAGGCAGTTGGCATAAATCAAAATTCACTTTATTTGTCGAATTCGAATTTTAGAAAATACCCTGTTTAACAAAATTTCTCTACTTTTTAACGAGATTTGTTTTGCGAAGCAGACATAATTATGCTATATTTCTACCATAATTATTAATTGAAGTGAAAGAAAAAAAACAGTTTGGACTCTTGAAAATAATTGAAGAGGATGTCGCATTCATCATGTGCAAATCCTTCAAATATTTTAGTGCAATAATCAAAGGTGCCTATTGTAATAAATGTAAAAGTACCCACACTTCAAAAATTGTTAATTATAAAATCTTCTTGGATAGCACGAATGATGTCCTAATTGATGGATACTGTGATAAATGTAATCATGAAATTCTTAGAACGATTGAAACAGGCGAAAAAGAAGAGGCAAGCGAAAGGGCTGCCATTACAAGACTGGTCAAAGTAGATCTTTTAGGCCAAAAGGTTTAGGCCAGAAGGTTTAGGACTTTTATCCCATCATACCAAAATTTTTCATGCCATTGAAAATTAAGCCATTGAAAATTTGGCTCATAATGCATTGTACTCAATTTTAATTGATAATTTTAATGTTGTTATTGATTTGTCAAGCGTTGAGGCAACCCAGCCTTCCTTTTTTACGATTTCTAATTGAGCAAAAAAAATCACAATGAAGAGCAATCATTTCATTTTATTAGTACTTACATTCTTTCTAACAGGCTGTTCAGAGGACAAGTCTGATTTCGTACCAGAATGTGATGCTTTAACGATAAATAGCGACCGTGTTGTTAGCCCAGGGGATTCTATTGGAATTGACAGCGTATGGGTCAATGGCTATTGTTTAAACTTTTCGACAAAGTACACTGGAGGCTGCAAAACCCACAGCTTCGATTTAATTTGGGATGGAGCTCTTGTTAATTATTCAAAATTGGACGATGAAAGTTTCGAACCAACAAATTCAACTTATTTGATTGGGGACTCAAACGGATTCAACGAACCTATAGAAAACCTAGGAGACTATCAGGATACACTTTTTATTCCTGAATTTTACTCAACGAATCCTGACTCAACAATCTTCTTAGCTAAAGTTTACTTGAATCACAATGCAAATGAAGATGCTTGTGAGGCTTTTCTAATGAGAGATTTATTCTTTGATATAAGTCCTTTGGTTTTTTCAAATAGCTCTAAAATATTCATCGAAGTTGAAGGCATCTCTTCTCCAATTTTGTTTGAATTTTAATGGATCTAATGCTTAGTAGTAAAACATTAAAAGTAAAAAGCCCGTCCTTGAAAATTCAAGGACGGGCTTTTGTTTTTCGGATAGCAATTTGGGAACTTTATTTTTTCACTTAATAACCTGAGTTCGATTTTGAATTTATTGATTATCAGGTAGTAGCAAAATGTATTATCCTGATTTTATGGAAATTCCGGACATTTGTCATTTTAGCAGAGGAACTTGCTTAAATCCGTTAAAAAAAAAATGCTGTTTGAGCCTACTCAATTTAAATAAATCCAGTCTTCAAATCTTTTAGAAAACCAAATAAATTCTCAATAAAGCGAGTTTATTTTTTTTAGGATTTAAGTGAGTTTCGAAGCGTTAAGAAATGACTTAAGTCCTTGATTTTTCGTCATTTTTGCGGACCGCCGCCGCGGTCAAGAAAAATGACAGGCAAATAGTATCAAAATATTCGGACCCTCTCGAACCAAGTTAATAGATTCAAACTTATTATTTTCAAACAAACTATATCTTTTTTAGCTCCAAGAAATCTAAATTTTATAATCGAACTCAGGTTAATACATACTTGTAGTTTTCATTTTACAAAAGTCAAAAGCCAAAAACTTAGTAGCAAATCGCCTTTAAGAAGAAAAATGTCAAGACTGCAAAAAGTAAGAGCCGAGTTTGATAAGGAAACAATAACTGTTTACCAAGCCTATTCGAAAGCAATCGCCAAACCTGCAATTGAAAACCAAAGATTTCAAAGCCCATTTTCATTCAATCGAATGACTTGGATAAAACCGTCTTATCTGTGGTTGATGGAAAGAAGCAATTGGGGAAACAAATCTAATCAAGAATGCATCTTGGCAATTAAAATAAAAAGAGCTTCTTTTGAAAAAGCTTTATCTCTTGGAGTATTGACTCATCCAGATAAGCAAATTTACAAGAGCGGAATTGATTGGGAAAAGCAATTTAAAAATGCAAAAGTTCACATCCAATGGGATCCAGAAAGATCAATTAGGGGAGCAAAATTAGATGTAAGAAGCATTCAAATAGGAATCAGCAGACAATTGATTGAAGAATACAATTCTGAGTGGATTCAAGAAATTGTAGACTTAAGCAATCAAACAAGTAAAATCTACCAATTGAGAAAAAGAGGCAAGCACAAAGAGGCAAAAAGATTGATACCAAGTGAAAAGTTGTATCCTCTTTCGAAAGAAATTGAAAGAAGGATTGGAGTAAAATAGTTTCTTAGAACAGCGTTAATTGTAGAAATAGTATTTATTTAAACAGCAACAACGTTTAGAATCGCATAGGCATCTTCATATCCAAGGTCCATCAAGCGACGACTGTTTTCTTTTGTAAAATTCATCACAGAACCTAAGGACTTTTTTGACTTTATTTCTAAAATATTTCTCTTGTTTTTGTTCTGATAGTGATTGTAAATGTAAGTTGGATGAAAGGAAGGAATTTCAGTCAAGTCCAAACTGATTATCTGCTCGACCCCAGCACATTCATGGCACAATTCAAGTGGCACACTGTCGTAAATACCCCCGTCCAAATACTTTTTATCTTCTACAACATGTGGTTTGAAAATCGGGAAAGTTGCACTGGCAATTATGTACTCGCAAATGAGTCCTTCTGGAATATCGTCTTTTTCCATATAGACGTTTTTGTACTCTGTCAAATTGTAAGCAGAAATGGCAAATTTCACAGAAGACTTTCTGATTTTATCTTCTACCAGATAGGTGCGTAAAATTTCTTTTAAGGGTGAAACATCAACTCCTCGATTCCGAATGTATTCTTTCATGAGAGAATAATACAAATTGGAACCTTTGCTAACAGATTTAAATATTTTACCCAATTCCAAATTGTCCCATAAATCCTTTACTGTTTCAAAATCATCTTGTACAAATGCAGCGCCATTAATTGCACCAACTGAACTACCAGTTACGACTTTGATCCTGTCAGTGATTCCAAATTCCTTGAGCGCTTGCCAAGCACCAATTTGATAAGCTCCACGAGCTCCACCTCCAGAAAATACCAATCCCAAATCTCCTTCTTCAATTAATCTATTGTGTTTCATATTTTATCAATGCGCTAATGCCCAAACCTGCAATTCCTAATTTTTTCCATCCACCTTGGCTGGTTTCTCTATGCCAGGTTCCACCGTTAAACAATCCGACAGAGAAATTCAATACTCCATCACCCAAATCTTTTACATGCTCCAATGTTACCACAAAATCATCTTCTACAAAAACATTGAGCTCTGTCAAATCCACAACAATGGTTTCTTCCAAGTCCTCCTTGGAATAGGAGATGTAAATAGGTTTACGTAAAATATTCCTACCTGGTCCATTTTTAGTCATCTCATATATATTTAGGCGATAAAATATGGAATCGTAACTACAGTTGTTAATGGTAAAAACAACCTCTTCGATAAAGGTTGGCCTGGCTTTAATTTTCATGAGAACCCCAGCTTCATAACCCAACAAATGTTCTGAAAATCCAGCTTCAATTCCTTGAGATTTTGTGGTGTTTCCCACTATTTTCGTTTTGTAGTTTTTAGGCTTAACTATTATATCTTCAAGCATATAAACTGTCGGTGTCAAAGATACAGTTAATTCTTCTTTTCCTGAAATTATACCACTAATGTTCAATATTTTATCTTCATAACCGATAAAGGAAAATTTAAGCTGCTCATTTTTCATTTCTTCTGAAATTTCTAAAGCGAATTTGCCATTTTCATCAGAGACAGTTCCCACATTTTTTCCAGCAATTCCAATGTTTACATAAGAAAGAATTTGCTTCGTTTCGGAATCTAGAATTACTCCTGAAACTTGAAAAGCGGAAAGATTAAATGAGCAAAGAAAAAACAGACACAGCATTAAATATTTCATTGGCGACTTTTAGAGTTTTATTTTTCTCCCTTCGGTTGAAAGGGCTTCGGACATTTGAATTTTGATTTTCTATTTGAGTACAGGACATTTTCTCAAATCAAAAAATAGCTTTATTTTGGTCTTATGACGCTTAACTTTTGGTCTTATGACGCTTACTTTTGGTCTTATGACCAAAAGGGCATTGTTTAATTAATTATGCCCGTTAAATTAAGCATTTTTGCTTCGTTTCATAAAAGTTCACCAGGTCCTTTGGTGATAACACCAAAGGAAAGCAATGATTTGTCTAGCACTCAAATTTTCTTTCTTTCGATTCATGAGACCCTTTGTTTTGGCTATAGCTTTTACCTACTCACATCTGTCCTCTAGCTAAAGGAAAGACCCGTTGGATCATCCCAAAGCGATTCGTTTAAAGGTATCACTCGTTTTGGCCGAAATTAAAACGAGCCAATCATTTAAAAGGTTGCTCAAGCTTTCAACAATTGATCAGTTTTCTTCAACAACCAATCTTTATAAACCGTTTTGGCTCCCTTTACCTTTATTGACAATTTCTCAATCTTCGATTCATTTACATTCGGATCGTTTTTCAATTTCATCAATGCCCTACTTAGTTTTACAAATTCTCGATAGGCAATTCGGCTGTCATTCACTATGCTTTTTTTGTTTTTACGAATGTAATGCTCAAAATTAATCAGGCGATATTCCATCAAATCCATTGCATCAGTTTCATAGAACAAGCGTATCTCCAGAGACTTGGCATCCAATGCAAAATAGCTATCGGTCTTGTTGTCAAAGAAACGAAGTTCTTCCAATGCTTTATCAAAATTATTTTGAATGAAATGAAAATTCGCCATAAAGAAATATTTGGCACTTTCTCTTACACTTGGCTCCAGCAGTTCGCACCCTTCTTCGATTAACTTTTTTGTTCTTTCATAATATCCTAGAAATTGAGCCAAACCAATTACATTCCTCAATCTACCCGGAGGTACATATTTCTCTTGGGTCAACAAATTTTTGCTCAATTGATCCTCGTAAACCTCAAACAATATTTTATAATACTCCTCCTTTCTTTCATTGTCAGTTCGTATTATATAAATACAAGCATTGGCAACCACCGTATACATTTCAACCGCCAACTTCAATTCAAAAGTTTCTGATTTTTTAAGCAAAAGCTTTTTCAGAAAATCAATGGATTCATGATCTTGTCTATTCCAAAGAATTTTATAGATGGTGAAATAAATTTCAACCAAAGGATGACTTTCCAAACCAGCCTCCACAATTTTTTCTTGTGCCTTTTCTACAGTCCAAATTTCATAATCAATTTGAAAAATGTTTTGAAAGTTTTTCAATTGGCAAAGAAGCCAAAGCTTTTTCAGGATATAATGACTTTCGAAATGTCCTAAAGCATCAATCAATAAATCGGAAAAGTTTTGTCCTCTTTGGGTTCCGGCGATGTTGTGAAATTCCCATAAAGAATATTGAAATTTATTGGAGAAGTATTCCAAATTGTAAATGTCCAACTCTATTTCTTCTGACCAATCTGCTTTTAATTTCTCACTGACCAAGACCTGCTCCAATTTAGTTCCATAAAGAGCAGACAATAACAAGTTTTTTCGTTCTGATTTGTTTGATTTCAGCTTGGAATGGGCAATGAAATCATAAAGTAATTGATTAAGCTTTGAGCTCAAATGGCTCAATCTTTGCCTGGCTTTCTCTTTGCTAAACTTTTCTTTTGGATATACTTTTTCAAACAACTTTCGTTCTGAACCATTGTCTGGAAAAGCATAAAGCTCGATAAGCGACGCTGTCAATAGCAGATAAAGATTTCCCTCCTTAACATGAAATGGAGAATCTAAAAAATCGTAAAACGATTTCAGTTCTTCTTTCTCAAATTGTTTAAGAATTTGATATGTTTTTTGAGCCAACATCAACAAATAGATTTATGCTTACAATTTTAACCTTAAAATGCTATAATACAACATTTTAGACATTTTACATGTAATTTGTAAATAAGAAACTCAAAAAAATCAAATATATGTTATTAGTATTTTATTATCGATCTTAGTAGTATAAAAGGTGCTAATTCTTTATCAAATTTTATTTCACTAGGATGATCCAACGTTTCCAATCTGTTTCGATCTTGTTTTTGCTGACTTTATCAGCCTGTATTTCAAGCTTAAATGCCCAACAAACAGGGACTGAACCAATTGAAATGGCATTCTTTGAGCAATTCAAAGAAGCGTTTAATTGGTCTGATGAGCAACAATTCAAAGAAATTGGAAAGCATTCTAAGGGTGCCACTGAACATTTCAAATTCCAACATTATTACAAGGGTTTGCCTATTCACAAAGCACAATACAATTATCACAAAAACAGACAAGCGGCTGACCAAACAATTTCTGGTAAAATATATTCCAATGTTGATCAAGATATTCCAAACAATCTTCCGAGCAAACTACAAAGTATAAACTCGGTTTTGGGAATTACTTTAACAACAGATGATTTTTGTGAAATGATTTGGTATGATCCATACTATTCTGGAAAGGCCGCCAACTTGAAATTGTGCCATCATTTCATTTATATTTCTGAGTTTGAAAACTTCGCAGAAAGTTATTTCATCGACATTGTTAATAATGAAATTATAGGAAAGGAAGACTTATTGCACCTGGAGGATTTTCCTGCCACTGGAGAAGCAACATACATCGGTCCAGTCGATTTCACCTGCAATCAAAAAGAAGGCGCTTATTTTCTTGAAAACAGTATGGGTGGTGGAATGGCAGTTTATGACAAAGGTCAATCAGAATTTTATTTAAGTAATTTTGATGAAATTTCAAATGCAAGTCCCGAATGGGAGAATTCACAAACAGATGCCATTGCAGCATTAAAAGGTTTGGAATGGACCCATCAAACCTACCAAGAATATTTTAACCACAATGGCTTTGACAACAACAATTCGCCCATTGTTGCCAATATAAATACGGCTCTATTTGGAAGTCCCAATGGAGCAGCATGGTCTGCTCTACACAATGAAATTTTTTGCGGCTCTGGAGATGGGGAAGAAAAAAACGCCCTTGTTAGTTTAGATATTATTGGCCATGAGTTCACTCATGGCGTCATACAACATACTTGTGCTTTGAATTACAAGGATGAATCTGGAGCAATCAATGAAGGTCTTTGCGATATCTTTGCCACTTACATTGGTTTCAAACAAAACGAATCAAGCGCCAATTGGCAAGTTGGAGAAAATGTAGTGATTGAACATACCTGCATTCGAAACTTGCAAAATCCAAATGACATAAATGCTGCGACACAACAACCATCTACTTATCTTGGAGATTTTTGGTCATTCGATGCAGAAGACAATGGTGGAATCCACATCAATTCGGGTGTTCTGAATTACTGGTTCTACCTACTTTCTGAAGGTGGATCAGGAACCAACGATTTCGATTATGAATTCCTGGTTGAACCAATAGGAATGGATGAAGCGATGCAACTCATTTACCATTGCATGACGAATTATCTGTATCCTTCTGTGGATTTTCCTGAAATGAAAAACCTCAGCATACAAGCCGCTCAAGAATTGTATGGGGAAGATGGTCAAGAAGTCGAAAAAGTCAGAGCTGCTTGGTGTGCTGTCGGCTTGGGAGATTGCAATCCGGACAATTTTGATAAAAGTATCAGCATCCAATTTCCAAATGGAAACGAAAGCTTTGAACCTGGACAAAACATTCCCATCGTTTATTCTACTACTGGAAATGTCGAAGAAGTGAACATTGAAGTTAGTTTTTCTTGCGGAAATGATTTCACCATCGTCCAAGCTGCTTTGAACAATAATGGAATTTACAATTGGGCAAGTCCAGATGTCAATTCCTCTTTGCTGGCCATAAAAATTACCGATGTAGACGATCTTACTGTTTTCGATAAAACGGATGATTGTTTTTCTTTGAGTTTTGATGCTTGTGAAATTGATTTCGAAATAGAAAGCAATTCTGAAATTTACTGCTTAAACAATGAATACAATTTCAGCTTCTCAACCAATGATGCCACTGCTGATTACCATTGGTATGTCAATAATAATTTTGTTTCCGATGAACTTGAAATGCCTTTTAATTTTGCTGAACCAGGGAACTATTTGATAGAATTGAGAGCAAGTAATGAAACTTGCCAAACCTCAAAATCTATCATGCTTTCGGTCTTGCCAGAACCTTCATCAGCGTTTTATCATTCCGGCAATGAGCAATACATTTCATTTTACCCAACTTTTCAAAACCTAAACTACAATGCCAACTACCTTTGGCTAATAGAGGGAGAAAGTTATAATAGTCAAAGCTTAAATTACGCTTTTCCATCAGCAGGAAGCTTTGAGGTTTGTTTGGAAGTTTCGACAGCCTGTTCTCAAATAAACAATTGCAACACTATTGAAATTAGCGCAAGCAACTCGGAGGAAAACCCTTGCAGTTTTTACCATTCGGATGAAGAAATAGAAATATTTAGCAACAGCAATGATGTTCGTGGCATTCTGGTTCAGGATAATTTTCTTTGGGCAGCTTCCGTAGGTGGCCTGATAAAATGGGATACCATTTCAAAGACTTATACGAAATACACCACTGAAAATGGATTGTCCGATCTATATATTAATTGCATAGAAGAAGACAGCCAAGGTAACTTATGGATGGGAACTCATTGGGGCTTGAATAAGTACGACAAACTTACTGACAGTTTCGAACATTTTATTGATCAAGATTTTGAGGGAGTTCAAAGTGTTCCCAAACAGATCAATCACATAGCGATCGACTTTGATGACAATGTTTACGTCGAGTCAGCAGAACGTCTGTTCAAATTTTACAATGGAGTATACACTTTTGACAACTTGTTTGAAATGGGCTTATTCAATGAGGGAGAAAACATTCAAGAGCTTTTTGTTGACAGCCAAAACCGTCTTTGGATAGGTAGTAATTTGGGGAAAGTGATTTATAAAACAGGAGATAATTTCACCACCATTCCACAACTTATTTCATCCAATATAAACAGCTTTGTGGAATTGCCATTGGTCAATAAAATTTTAATAGGAACCCATAACCAAGGCCTTTGGAAATACGATTTCAGCAATTTGATTCAAATAACAGAATACCCACATCAGTCTGCCAATGAGTTTTTGTATCAAAACGAAAATTTGGTTTGGATTGCAAGTGAAAGTGATTTGATAAAATATGATGGTACAAATTTTACTCCAGTAGAATACGATTGCATTAATCATATAACAGGCATGGACAATACTGGAACAAATGACGTTTGGTTGGGCTCTACTCTTGGTATTTTCCGATACATTGAAGGGGTGGAAACAGACGATTTGCAAAGTTTAGAAACGGAAGACTTTTACAATCAAAGTCGATCAGCGAATCTTTTCATTGGCCCAGGAAAAGAGTTGTTTTTAGATTTGGCTTATGGAAAAATCCTCCGTTATGATTGGCAAGAAGATATTGGAGAGCCATTGGCTTTTAGTGGGAGCAATAACCACATCATTGGCATGGGATCAGATCACGAAAACAATCTTTTTCTCATTCAAGAAGTTGAAGAAGTTGAGGAAGATAATGACGTACAACACTTTGCTTTATTTAAATATGATGGTAATGAAATTATCAAATTGATTGATTTACCGAATAGCCAAATTGCAGAATACGATGGGAAGAATATCATAATTGACTTGGATTTGAATGTCTATTTTTGCAGCGGCTATTATTCCAATACAATAGGAATATGGAAATATGATGGTGAAACAATAAGCCAAATTGTTATAGAGTCAGATGGCTTAACAGCTGTCAAAAAAATGATTACAGATCATGAAAACAATCTATGGTTCTCTGATTCTGAAAATGGACTTTTTAAATACTCTTTGGACAATGGTGTACAGAACCTCTTGAATTCACAAATTGGCGATCCCGAACAATTGGCAGTAGATCAAAACAATCATTTATGGATTCAAAATTACAATACTCAATTGTTTGAATTTGATGGTGAAAACTTGACAGACCATAGCTCAAACATTGGCTTGACAGAAAACACTCCATATGAATCCATTCAACAATTAATTGCTCACAGCGATGGCAGTATTTGGTTGAGTAGTTACAGAGGAAAATTAGTACGCTATCAACCAGGAGGCAATACAAGCTATTATGACTTGGACAGCGGTCACTACGGAAACATTGCTGACATCATTGAAGGAGAAAACGGCAATATTTGGATGAATTCCTTAGGAGGATTGTCAAAATTAAAGGTCAATTCAAGCCAAGCGCATGCAGATTTCGAGGCAGAAGGCAACTTTTGTGTTGGAGATACTTTAAATTTCATAAACAACAGCAGCAATGCTGTAAATTTTGAATGGTTGGTCAATGATCAATACGTTAGCGATCAATTAGATTTTGAACTCCCCATAACATTCGTTGGACTCGTTGATGTAACCTTAATTGCTTACGATAACAATCATTGTAGCCAATCTAAAACTGTGGCCATACAAAGTAATAATTTAGCAGAATTAGTTGGTGGTGATGAGTATATTTATGATTGTATTTCTATGAAGACAGAAGTCTTCGCAGGACAATTGAACTTGCCAGAATATCTTTGGATATTCCAAGGAGAACTTCTTGGCAAAGATCCTTATTTGTCTGTCGAAACATCTGGTATTTACACCCTAAATGTTACAGACCATTGCGGCAATACACACACGAAAAAATATGAAATCATTTTGAACGATGCTTGCCAATCAGAATTGGTTTGGCCTGGGGACATTAACAATGACAAAATTGTTGACCAAGTAGACATTCTATATTATGGCCTTTCATTTGGAGAAACTGGACCAAGTCGTCAAAATCAAAGCGCTGTTTGGCAAGCACATGAGGCACCTTCTTGGTATGAATTTCAAATAAACAATACAAATGCTGTGCATTCTGATGCGAATGGAAATGGAATTTGTGATCTTGATGATTCTGAAGTATTGATTGAAAATTATGGCAACTTTTACGGTCCACAAGAAGAGCCTATTTTAGTGGAAGCCAATTTCACAATTGAGCCTCAAATTGAGGGGGAGATTGAGATCATTAATGACAACGGAAACTATTTTGCTTTATTAAATATTGTTTTGGTACTGAGCTCAGAAGATGCAGACATGAGCAACAATTTTCCAATTTACGGTTTAGCTGGGGAGCTGGAATGGAATTTCGAAAATCCTGATAATTCCATTTTCATAGAATCTGTCAATGAAATTGAATTTGGCAATACTTGCTTTGAAATGAACGAAGATGCCATATTTTCTCATTTGCATTTTGATGAAACTTCTAATAAAATGAGTTTTGGATTTACAAGACTTGACTATCAAAACATCCATTGTACTGGTGGAATGCCCATCGCAAGATTGGGCGTATTCATTGATGACAACCTCCCTTTATTCGATGAAGGAGGAAGCAGTTTCAGTCTTGAAATCAACAATGGACAAAGTATAGTATTCGGAATTGGTATCGACGATCTTGGGCAATCCTTAAACCTATCAACCAGCGTCAACTTTGAAACATTGAGTGGAGTTATTCCACCAATTCCCGCCGATGTGATGGAAGGACTTTCAAGCAACACTGTAAAAAGTAATTTGTCACTCTACCCCAACCCAGCCAACCAGCAGATAAACATTGTTTCAAAAAACCAAGCTGACCCAATTGTCAAATGTCAGCTTATAAGCCTTGAAGGAAAATTGATCAAAAACATTCCTCATTTGCATTCAAGTCAGATTGACTTGTCAGACTTGAATGAGGGTGTTTATATTTTGAAATCCTATTCCGAAAATGTTGAAATCTATTTTAATAAAATTGTAGTTGCTAGATAATTACTTTGGCGCTGTTGAATTTGGTGGGCTTGCCAACCTTTTGAGCATGACAAATGCCTGAATATATTTCAACTAAAAAATTTAAGTTATCTAGTACCGAACAAGGCTTTCTAACAGGTCAATTAAATATTCTATTATTTACCTTGCACCAAAATTTTATACATCACTTTGGTTCCATCATTCAACACAAGATTGATCATAAGGATTGGCGATTGAAAGTCTTTGTTTTGGCCTAGCGGATCAAACGATATCAATGAAGCATCAGAATTAATTGTATTGATATTGATTAATTTCCCTAAAACATCATAAACTTCGATGTTATCAATTTTCAATTGTTGGTCATTTCTAATATTAAGTTTGCCTGACTCTTTATTATAAGGATTAGGAAACAAACTAAATGCAGAATTTAGACTGAGTTCGCTAATGCTTTTAATTGAACTTAACAAATCGCCGCGACTGTTCCCGAAAACCTCTTCTACTTCTTCCAAGTTGATGGCTCTATCATAAATACAAAAGTTGTCGATGTGCCCAGCCAAACATTGATGTGTTGCAAAGCCACCCGCCAAATTATCTTGTTCCTGACCAATAACTAAACCATTTTTAGCAATAGAAAGCGGAACAGCAGAAGCATTTAAAGAGCCCATTATTTCACCATTTAAATAAAGGTCTAAAACACCTGACGCCCTTGTAACAATTAGATTGTACCAAACTCCAGCCTCCAAATCAACATTGTAGAATGAATATCTTTGATTGTCAATAAAAACTCTGATGGAATTCTCAACTGACTCTCCGTCAGAATAACCATGCTTTAAATAATCAATATTCAATTCATTATCTGGTGCAATGACACCTTCTTTTTGCCATCCACTGACAATGATATTGGTCTT
>CALBCY010000224.1 GCA_937927195.1 uncultured Chitinophagales bacterium | reverse complement strand
TTATTATATAGACGTAGTTCAGGTTTCAGGAGGCTATCCCAAACAATACGAAAAAGGACATCCGATTTCTGGACTAGACCAATTGGAAAATGATACACTTCTATTCCATGCAGGCACCAAATTAGTTGATGGTAAAATTGTAAGCAATGGAGGAAGAGTGATCAATGTGGTCTGTCATGGTCATTCATTGAATGAAGCCATTGAAAAAGTTTATTCAGAATGCAACAAGGTGAAATTTCAAAACAAATTTTATCGAAAAGACATCGGTAGACGCACATTGAATGCACGTAAATGAGCAGACGCCCATTGAATGCGTTCAAAATGCACAGGCGCCTTGACTGCGCGCAAAATGATTAAATAAAATGCCCATTTTTTGTGGCAATAAAATCTATAGTGGCAAGGCGATTTATCGCGTCCCGAATAAATGGGTAAATGAGTAAATGAGCAAAAAGACCAAAAATATCATCATTTGCATTTCCGGCAGAGGAAGCAATATGGCTGCCATTGTCAAAGAAAGTCAAAGCGGTATATTGAAAAATTTCGCAAAGGTGCAATTGGTTTATTCAAACAATTCTGAAGCTGCAGGTTTAAAGTTTGCAAAGGATCAAGGTTTGCAAACAAAATGCATTTCATCCAAAGGAAAGAAAAGAGCTGAATACAATCAACTGATGCTGGATTTCTTTTTAAAGCAAGAATTTGATTGCATTGTACTAGCGGGTTATATGCGCATTTTATCGAACGATTTTGTAAAAGCTTTTTCTGGTAAAATAATAAACATCCATCCTGCAGACACCAATGAACACAAAGGACTGGATGCCTACAACTGGGCATTTGAAAATGGATTGAAAGAAACAAAAATAACGGTTCATCATGTCGACGAAGGAGTGGATACAGGAACCATCATAGAACAAAAAAAAATAGATATTTCATCAGCAAAAACATTGGAGGAAGTTGAGCAAATTGGATTAAAAGTGGAGCATCAATTTTATTCAGAAGTTTTGTTGAAATTATTTAATTCTAATACCTAATAGTAAAATTTAGCATCATAAAATCTCTAGCAAATGTGTGGAATAGTTGGCTTTAAAGGACACAAAAAAGTAATTTACGAATTACTAATGGGCTTGACTGCTTTGCAACATCGTGGGCAAGATGCGGCAGGAATTGTTACTTTCAAAAACAAATTTCACACAAAAAAAGGACTTGGACTGGTCAACAATATTTTTAAGCCCAAGCATTTGAAAAGGCTGGATGGTAAAATTGGTGTGGGCCATGTTCGTTACACCACTCATGGATCCAACGAAGCGGTAAACGCTCAACCAATATCGGCCAGTTACCCTTTTGGCATTACAATGGTTCACAACGGAAACGTTACGAACCTGGATCAAATGCAAGAAACATTGTACAAGGAATACCACACACTTCCAGAAACAAGCAATGACCTTGAATTGATTTTGTACACCTTCGCCTCTGAACTAAAAAAGAAAGACCTTGCCAATGTTCAGGTGGAAGATATTTTTGAATCTGTTATTCATACCCAGAAGAAAGTAAAAGGCGCTTATTCAGTTATTGCGGCCATCGCCAACCATGGCTTACTTGCTTTTTGTGATCCACATGGAATTCGACCATTGATATTTGGCAAACGAACCGTCAATGAAAAAACAACTTATGGTTTTGCTTCTGAAAGCACATGTTTTGATCACATCGGATTTGAAAGAATATGCGATATGAAACCAGGTGAAATTATTTTCATCGACAATGATTTCAAAATTCACAAATCAAGGGGGCATGAATCCAAGGCAAATTTCTGTGTTTTCGAATACATTTATTTTGCAAGAGATGACTCGATTATCCACAATAAACTGGTGGCCAATCAAAGAGTCAAAATGGGTAAATTGTTGGCAGGCAAAGTCAACACTCTTGGCTTGAAACCAGACGTTGTAATTGATGTACCATCTTCCGGTTATTTTGCCGCATCAGGTTTGGCCGAAGCATTAGACATTCCCTACAGAAGAGGATTGATGAAAAACAATCACATTGGAAGAAGTTTTATTTCACCCAGCCAAAAAGAAAGAGAAGACATCATAAAAAGAAAACTAAATCCCATACGAGAAGTTGTTGATGGCAAAAAAGTAGCCATTGTAGATGATTCGATTGTAAGAGGAACCACTTCCAAAAGAATCGTCAAAATGATCCGAGATGCAGGAGCCAAAGAAATTTATTTTATCTCAGCCGCTCCACCAATTGCTCATCCCTGCATGTATGGAATCGACATGTCTGTCAGTACCGAATTGATCGCTGCTCAAAAAAGCAATTCTGAAATCTGTTCTTACATTGGAGCCGACGCACTCATTTATCAAAGCATCGATGATTTAAAAGTATTGTTCAAGGACCAAGCTACTTGTATGGCTTGTCTTGATGGGAAGTATCCTACTAAAAAGGCAAAGAAAGCATTGAAGTCAATTGAAAAGGAACGGATTAAAAACAAGGTCTAAAAGTCCCAAATAACAATACGCGTTTTACTTTGTCTTATTGATTTAAAGACACAAGGTTCCTTATTAGTTTGTGTTTATATTTTTTTGGGGGAGACAGAATCAACTTGACCAAAATTGAATGTCTTTACCCTGTTCTCGAGCCTCCTTTACCTTCTGCTGATATTCAACCGGCAAAGTAGAAAGAGGAACTAAAAATCCATCTACCATAACAGCGTTCATGATTGGACTTTCTTCTTTCAATTTATTTATCATAAACTCTGAATTCGTTATACTATCCATTCTAAACATCTTTCGGATTTCTTGTGCCTTGCTTCCTACTGTTGATTTTTTCGTTCCAAAATCCGTATTTAAATCATCCAAAGTTATATAAGGCTCAAAAGAATTGTCATACAAAAAATTAACTTGGCCCAAAGAATGGATAATTGCAGCGGACCAAATTTCTTCTTTCCCTCTCAATAAAGGACTTGGACGTTTTCGGCTTAATTTCCCTATCAATTCAGTAATCAATCTTTGATAGTCATCGTCCAATTTTTCTTTGCAAAACCTACTTGTTAATTCAGTTATTTTAACAATTTTAGATTGTAATATTTCTTTTGACATTTATTTATCTTTAACGATTAATAGTAATTATTCTACTGTTTTGTTTCACTTTAAATTTTAGCCAACAATATCGAAAAATACTTTTAATTATCATCAAGACCATAAAATAAATCTAGAATAATGGCTGATTCTGAAAGTTATAAACTGCAACCATTCAGATAAAACAGAGCTATGATACTAAATGTGAAACATCCCTTCTACTCATTAATAAAAATCAATCTAGGCCATTTTCATTGCGAGACCTTCCCTTACAAAAATCGTCTCACTCCTCTTCGGACCAGTTGAAATCATGCTGACTTTTACTCCCAAATACTCTTCGATGAAATCACAGTATTTTTTTGCATTATCAGGCAATAAATCGTAGGACGAAATTCCTTGTTCCAATTCAAATCCATCCATCTCTTTGTAGACCACTTCGCATTTTTCTAGCTGATCTATCGTCATTGGAAAATCGACGGATTGACCATCTATTTGATAATCGACTCCGATTTTTATTTTATCCAAACCTGACAAAACATCCAACTTGGTAATGGCCAAATGAGTAAATCCATTCAAACGATTCGAGTATTTGAGCATGAATAAATCCAACCATCCACATCGTCTTGGTCTTCCAGTTGTTGTCCCAAATTCATGACCTACCTTCCGCAAATGTTCCCCATTTTCATCTTCTAATTCGCAAGGGAAAGGGCCAGCGCCCACTCTCGTTGTATAAGCCTTGACAATCCCGATAACATCCAATGCCATAGGAGGAATTCCCACATTGGGGAATATTCCACCAGAAATGGTGTGGGAAGAAGTTACATAAGGATAGGTTCCAAAATTGACATCCAGGAAAGTACCTTGAGCCCCCTCAAACAAAACATTTTTGTTGTCAAGTCCTTCGTAAACGGCTTTAGAAACATCACCCAAATAAGCTTTCAGTTTCTCAATAGATGACTGATAGCTTTCTATTATTTCATCGACAGACAAAGGATCAAAACCATAGATTTTTTCGAGGATCGGATTGGTGGCCTCCAATTTCGAAATCAATTTGGAACGGAAGGTTTCCGGATTCAACATATCTATGAATCGAATGCCACTTCGATTCACCCTGTCCGAATAACATGGACCAATTCCTCTTCCAGTTGTTCCAATTTTTGAATCTCCCCTACTCTGCTCCTTTGCCTTGTCCAAGATCTTATGGTAAGGCATAATGATGTGGCAAAGTGGATCGATCATTAGATCTAATTTGCGCCCATCTTTTTCGATGTTTTCAATTTCTTTACACAAGACAATTGGATCGACCACTACACCAGCGGCGATCATGGATTTTTTGCCATAAACAGCTCCGGATGGCAAGAGGTGTAATTTATAGACCTTGTCACCCACAACAATGGTATGACCGGCATTGTTACCCCCTTGAAAACGAACTATATAGTCTGCTTCCTTGGCTAAAATGTCAGTAACTTTTCCTTTTCCTTCGTCGCCCCATTGGGCGCCAATAATAACGGTAGGCTTCATCGAAACGATGTTTGGTACTTGCAAAGTTAAGTAGATTTATAGGAACAAAATGAGAAGCCTAGATTAACTTTGAGTTAATTTTCTGTGAGGAAATTTAATTGCTCTTGAGCTTTCTTTTGCTCTTGCATGCTTTCTTTTGCTCCTGAGCTTTCTTTTGGTCTTATGACCAAAAGGTGGTCTTATGACCAAAAGGTGGTCTCAAGCACTAAATATGCGTGATGTTTATTTTATCGAGATTTTCCTGAAAGTAAATTTTGTTATTGGTCAAATCTGCACATAAAAGATTGCCGAGTTTGGAATCAAAATTGGCGGCATAACAACCACCATCGATGTTGATGACCTTGTATTTTTCTGGTTGTGAAATTCTTTCGATGGGGATGTCTTTTGAAACCATTGTATGACCGTGAACCACTCGACGATCTTCTAGCCATTCCTCGTCTAAATCTTCTTCCCAGTTTCGAATCCAAATCATGGCTTCATAATCTTCCATTGGCTCAACAGCATGAAAGTTGATCCCTGCGTGAACAAAAAAGTAATCCAAGCTTTGAAAGTAAAATTTGAGTTCTTCGCAGAAATCTATGTATTTTTGAGGAATTTCGTGGGCTGAATTTACTTTGAAATTTTCAAGGACTTGCTTCCCACCATTTCTGAGCCAATGGGCTGTTTTTGTGAAATCTTTGAGGACATTGAGCAACATTTGTTCGTGATTGCCTCTAATGCAATTAATCTCAAAACCTGCCTCCTGTTTTTCCAAAACCCAATCAATGACTTCTTTAGATTTTGGACCGCGATCTATGAAATCGCCAAGTAGGTAAAGTTCATCATCTTTGCTCAAGTCTACTTTTTCGAGCAAGCTCGAAAAAGTGTCAAAACAACCATGAATGTCGGATATTGCGAGAATTCTACTCAAATCGAAATTTGTTTATTTCTTCTTCAATTTTTCACGATTCAATTTTTTGGCCTGCTTAACCCATTCATCTCGTTTTATTCTTCCCGGGAAAAACTCAATCAAGTCAGTAACCTTATCGACTATTTTACTATTAAAATTCCCAACTTGCTCAAAAGTATAAATACCCAAAGCGTTCAGTTTCTCTTCAAGAAAAGGGCCGATGCCTTTTATCGCTTGAAGGTTGTCCTTCTGTGATTTCCTGGCCTTACCAATTCTATCAAAATCAATTTGCTTTGACCTGGACTTAATTTTTTTAAGAACCTCTATCTTCTTTTCTTCTTGGGTCTGTTTTGATTTTTCAATAATTTTCTTTGCACTAATTTTGGGGTTCGAAGATGCTTTTGATTCTGTACTATTTGATTTTAGAGTATTGTATTTAAACTCTAGCTTTTCAAATTTCCCAAGCAATGAATTGTATTTTTTATCAAGTTCTTTCAGCTCTTTATCAGACTTATTTTTACTATTATCAACTGGAAGAGTTTTGGCCTTTTCCATCTTTAGTTCTAGATTGGAATTGGATTCTTTTAATTTACCTATTTGCGCTTGCAGTTTATTTATTCGTGAAGACGCTTCCTTTAGTTTGGTTTGATTTGCTTTTAGCTCAAGTGAATCATCAGGTTTTGGAGCCTCCTCTTCTTTCTTCTTTTCATCATTCTCTATTTTAATCTTTAATGAATTGTACTTGTTGGCCCATTCAGTTATTTTATTACTTTGAACGACAATTTTATTGTCTAAACGAGATTTCTCTTTCTCTGCATTTCTCTCCTTCTCTTCGATACTTAGTTTGAACGAATTAAATTCTTTGGTCAATTGGTCCAACTTTGTTGTATCCTCCTTATTGATCGTTTTAATAATTGTCTTGCTAGACTCTTTCTTAGCTTTTAAATCATCGAACCGCTTTTGTAATTTGGCCAATTTAACTTCGTATTCATTATTGATCTTGCGACCATTCTCCAAATTAGCATTGTATTTATTTTTCCATTCAATCAAAGATTTATTTCTTTCAGCCAGCTTTAAATCATACTTCTTTTTCAAGCTGTCTGGCCCACCTTCACTTTCATCTATTCTAGATTGCAATTCCTCATACTCCTCATTGATTTTTTCTAGCTTTTCTTCATAGTCTTTTTTCAACTCATTGGTAGTCGACTGAATGTCTTGAAATTTATCTTTCCAATTTGAGATGTCATCATTCATTCTCTTTAACTCAAAATCAAAGTCTTTTTTGAGATCGTCACCGATCAGCTTGAGCATATTATTTTCAGTTCTCAATTCATGTAATTCTTGAGAGCTGGTTTCAAAAGAGGCTTTTAGATTGGCATATTGTATGTTGACATTACTTTTAGCTTCGGACAGATTTAAATTTTCATCGCTTACTTTAGAAAGGCGCTCTTCAAGCAAAACAATTTTTTCATTCAAAGTTGATTTTTCCTTCACAGCCTTTTTCAATTCCTCAACACTTTGTTCCAGTTGCGTTTTTTCAGCAGCCATCTTTAAAACAGTCGCCTGCTTTTCTTCTTCACTTTTCTTCAACTGACTGATCAATTCTTCAGAAGTGGCCAACTTGTTTTTGAATTGAAGCATATTGGAGTGGTGGTTGATATCTGATTCTTTCAATTGCTGCTTATCCTGCGATAGCTGTTCCAAAATCAACACCTGTTCTGCATTGCTTTGCTCCAATCTTTTAATCAACTCTAAAAGTTCTTCAATTTTAGTTTTCAGATTCGAATTATCAGTATTTAAGGCTTCTATTCTTTCCAACTGCACCGCGTTAAATTCTTTGGCAGAAGAAATAGTATTTTTCTGATTCTTCAACTCTCCCTCGGCAACTTCTCTATAAGTTAGAAACTCTTTTTTTAGGCTTTGAATTTCACCTTCTACTTCTAAATTGTGACTGATTAACTTGGTGTTTTTAGTTTCCACAGATTGAATGGCTTCAATCAACTCAGAATTTTTAGAGTTAAATCCTGCTGAAATTTCTTCTAGTTCAAGAATACGCCTATTCAAAGCATTGATGCCATTCTCTGACTCCGTTTTATATTGACTAAATTCTGTTGAAATTTGATCTTTCTTAACTTGAAAGTCTCTCTTGTCTGTTTGAAGGGATTGTATTCTAGCGTTTAATTCAGTGATTTTAGAAACATTGGCAGAATGTTTACTTTCCAAATAACTGTGTTTTTCATTTAAATCATGAAAGTCGGTGTCTTTAGTTTTCAAGCTCTTCAAAAGACCTTGATTTTCTTCGTTCAATTCCTGATACTTTTGTTTCCATCGGGTGGTTAAACGCCCAAGAAGAAATCCAAGGAAAGGCAACAAAAGACCCAATAACCAAAACGGCCAGGTGCAAGAGAGTTCAAATGCTTTTGATATCATTGGGTAAATATTTTTAAAATTATTTCTTTCTTTTTTGCGCAATACTTGCGCGCTACACGATCATTGAAAACTTAAAACTGAACTTCAATTTCAACCCTTCTGTTTTCAGCTCTGCCACTTTCCGTCGAATTTGATTTCAAAGGTTTTTTCTCCCCAGCAGAAAAAGCTCTCAACTGGTCAGCTTTTATTCCATTGTCTTTCAACAAATCCAAAACAAAATCTGCCCGTCTTTGTCCAAGCCTTTTGTTTCTATGAGATTTACCATTTGAATCTGTGTGTCCAGTTATGCTAACTTTGGTTTTGGGCATTCTATCGAGATAAAACGCCAAGTCAACAAAATACTTTCTCAAATCATCGCTCATTTTTATTTCATCTTTATTGGAATGAAAATAAATCAGTTGTGGAGCCGCTCTTAGAGATTTTTTTATATCATTCAATTTTGCTTCTTCAGAAGCCATTTCTTCTATCAGAAAATCTATTCCACCTTTGAAAAGTTGATCCTCATCAGCCCTTGGTTTTTTGACGAGTTTTCCTTCCGTTTGAATTTGAGCGCTTTTTAGTCCCAAGTTCTTTAAATAAGTCTTCAAATAATTGGCTCTCGCAATTCCTAGATTGGGCATCAGACTTTTGTTCGTTTCCTCGGAGGCATACCATCCACTTAACTTCAAAGACTTCTTAGGATTTTCCTTTAGATGTTTTACCAACTCATTCAATGAATAGCCCAATTCTTTGTTTACAGGCTCCTGAAATTTTATCGATGACAAAGCATAAACGAAGTTTTGCTCAGTACTGGTTTCAAAGGCTCCATCCTTGATGCTAATTCCTGTTTTTTGAATTGAATTTATTTCTTCATTGGCCTCCGTTCCGTTCTGCGTCTCACTTTTTACAAAATCAAATTTTATCGCTGAATAAGAATTGTCTTCTTTATCAAAATTGAGATCTTCAGACAATGCTGCTGAAATATTTATTCTTTCAGTTGGAACTGCTTCAGAGAGCAAACTTTGCTTGACCATATTAGCTCTGGCCAATCCAATGTTTTCAAAGCCTTCTTTTCCTATTTCGGTTTTTTCATAAAATCCAGTAATGTTAAGCGACTTTTCAGGATGCTCAAGAAGATACTTGGCGATTTTCTGAAATCCCATGGTTCCTTTGCTTCCTATTATCATTAGGTCATTTGATCTTTTGAAATGGGGAACATCTGTATTTTGAAAATCGACTATTGTCATTTCACCATCCTTTACAATCCATTTTGGAGCGTCTGAAACTGCTGAAACAGACTGAAGCCCACAAAAGCCAGCTTGTTGTGCTAAATCATGATATCGGGAAGCCCCGAAAATCAGAAGAACCAAAATGGTCAGCATTAAAAGAAAAGCGCTAAAATTTCGCATAGTTCATTGCTTATAAAAGCATTATTTGGAATTAAATTTTGAAATTGTAAACGATGTATTGATGGTATAAAAAGGCCAATAGAATTGAAATACCTATTCCTTTAAAGATCAATGATCTGATTAAAACGGAGACTAAACAAACTTATGACCTTTGACTTTAAAAAAGTGACCCTTATTGTCTTAAAAACATTGGACTAAAGCGTCTTTTAATAATTATAGGAGTATCAAAGGCTTATCTGTATAAGTTTTATCAAATATAGGCTTTATTTTTGAGCTTTGAGAGAATAAAAATTTGAAATTTTAATATCTCTAAAACATATCAATTGATAAGCCCCACATAGTTGCAAAAAGTTGCGAATAGTTGCAAATAAAAGTTTTAAATCACTTATTTCATTTCACAAAAAAAAGATCATTGATCATTTTAGTAAGCAATTTTGAAGAATCCAAATCTTGATTATTCTAAACTATTTCATATCCGATTAATTGTAGTAAATTTGTTGCTTAAAAAAGGAAAATAGTTAGAATGGAAACCGTCAAAATAATAGAGTGTCCAAGGGATGCAATGCAAGGAATGAAAGATTTTATTCCCACAGAATTAAAGGTCAGATATTTGAACCAATTGTTGAAAGTTGGCTTCGACACCTTAGATTTTGGAAGTTTCGTTTCTCCCAAAGCCATTCCACAAATGAGAGACACGCACAGTGTTTTGGCCCAATTAGATATTGAAGATACCAAAACCAAATTGTTGAGCATTATTGTCAACGAACGGGGGGCTAATCAGGCTTGCGATTACGATGAAATTGATTATTTGGGCTATCCTTTTTCCATTTCAGAAACCTTTCAAAAAAGAAATTCCAATAAGGGAATTGAAGAGTCCCTTGAATTGGTGGAACGTCTGTTAAACATTTGTGAAGTTTATGGGAAAGAGTTGGTCGTTTATGCTTCGATGGCTTTTGGCAATCCGTATGGAGATCCCTATGACATCGCCATTTTAGAGCATTGGGTTGATCGCTTAGAAAGTATGGGCGTAAAAATTATTTCTCTTTCTGATACGGTTGGGGTTGCAGACATAAAACAAATAAGCAAGGTCTTTGAGGACTTCTCTTATGCTTTTCCTAAAATTGAAATTGGAGCGCACCTTCATACAACACCAGAAACTTGGGAAGAAAAAGTAAATGCTGCTTTTATGGCAGGCTGCCGAAGATTCGATGGAGCAATCAAAGGATTTGGTGGTTGCCCAATGGCCAAAGATGAACTGGTCGGAAATATGCCTACCGAAAAAATGATTCATTTTTTAGAGAACAGAAACATCGACTTAAAACTGGACATGGACGAGTTTAGAGCAGCTATGAAAACAGCAGTGACTGTTTTTTAATTGAAAGCTAATTTGGTTAAAAAAAGAGGGCGTGGTAGATCACCTTGCCAATAGATTTCATTTTCTATTTATTTTCCATTCATTTTATCATTTAACTACTTATTCAGTTTTTCCTTTCTCTCTTTTTCCTTTTTCTTTTCCTCTTCAGGAATTTCATACAATTCGGCCCCTTTCAACTGATAACTCAGCTGATATATATCCATTGCATTCAAAGCGAATTCCCCTTTGAAAGTTAAACGCTCGTCTGTTTTAAATCTTCTATGTCCAGGCTTCATTTCCAGTTCAAGAACGGATTCAGCTCCAGCTCCTCCACAAAAAAAGCAGTTGGCGTAAGGATAGGCAGACAAAACATAATAATTGGATTCAACATCAACGGGAATCATGTACCCAGTAATGTAAACCTCCTGCTTTTCCAAATCTTTCACTTTCTTACTAAAAAGAGGATACCTAAAATACAATTCACTTTCTTCGTCAAATCGCATTTCAAAATCATAATCTGCCAATACATTCCAAGTCATCTTCTTTTGAGCACTGAGATTCAAAACACTCAAAATTGCAAAACAACCAACAACAATAAATTTCACTATACTATTCATCCATTTATTTTTAAACCAAAATATTTAAGTACTACACATTTTCTCCAATCAAAAAATAGCTTTATTTTGTTGACATGACCAAAATCTTGGTTGATTAATTATCCATCCGTCAATACTTTGGCAATATCAGTTCTGTAGGCCTTAATAGCAGGGATCAAAGAAGCAATAAAACCAATGCATAGAGTCAAAGCTATCAAAACCCACTCCTCTTTGACTAGCTGAAAGGCAGAAAGATTATAATGATAGTTTTCACTCACAAAATTAGAAACCATCCAAAGAATCACTCTACTTATAAGTAAACCCAAAATAGTGGCAAAAAACGAAAGTAGCAAACCTTCCAATACGATCAAACTAAAGATCTTAAATCTTGAGGCTCCCATTGTCCGCATCAAGGCCAATTCATAGATTTGTTCTTTTAAAGAGTTGTACAATGAAATAAATACACTGATGCCGGAAATCGTCATAATCAGATAAGCCAACAATCTTAAGGTTTGCATGCCGATTCCCATCAAATCAAACAATCGATTGACCTCAATCGACGGCAGTGCCGCCATCATAGAACTTTGCTCATTGATCATTCTTGGAATTTGAACCAATCCTAATGGGCTGCGAAATTTTACCAAAACAGCTGTTATATCTTTGTCTTTGTCAAAATCTCTCAATTTTAAAGGCGCAGAGTTTTGATTCTTTTTATTTTCATTAACATGATCGTGCCCTTCATGATCCGAATGATCGTGCCCTTCGTGATCCGAATGATCGTGTCCTTCATGATCCGAATGATCGTGCCCTTCGTGATCCGAATGATCGTGCCCTTCGTGATCGTCGTGGTTTTCCTCCCCATGATCTGCATGAATGTCCCAAACACTGTTCACACTTCCAAGAATTAATTGGTCAACTACTGAGCCTGATTTTTTATAGATCCCGACTACCGTGAAGGCTTGATTATCATGCACATGTGTATCGTCCAATAAACCGTGGGCACTAAAAAATTCATCTCCAATTTTCAATTCCAAATTATTGGCTACCGTTTCCCCCAAACACACTTCGTAATTGCTGTTCCACTCTCGACCACCATTCAATTCCAGTTTGTAATGTTTCGAAAGTTCGGGATCTGTTCCAACTATTCTGTATCCTTTATAGCTATCTCCGTAAGCCAATGGAATGGCCGACTTTATAAGGGGGTTTTTAAGGAATTTATGAACTTCTTTAACAGGAATATTTCCAGTTGGCGCATCGATGTGATACAAGCTTGATAAAATAAGTTGCAGCGGGCTCCCTTTTGCCCCAATCACCATATCCACTCCTTTTATATTGCTGGTAAATTGTTCTTCAATTTGTTTGTTGAGTAAAATTATGAGTGAAATAATACCAACAGACAAAGCCAGCAGTAATAGGCTTAGCAAACTTGACAAGGGTTTCGACCACAAATAGGCCCAACTTAGTTTAAATATATTCATTGACTCAGGCGGATTTTAGATTGGATTTTGGCTTATTTAATTTTCCTTCTAATAAAATCCTTTCATCAAAGACTTCTTTCAAACGACTATCATGAGTAACGATCAACAATTTTGCTTGATAATTTCTTGCTTGCTCTTGCAATAAATCTATAACTTCCATACAGTTGGCATCATCAAGGCTCGAAGTTGGTTCATCTGCCAATATCAAATAAGGTTCATTTATAATTGATCTTGCGATTGCCAAACGTTGTTGCTCGCCTTGGCTAAGCTCATTGGCTTTGCTTTTCTTTTTGTGCCCAATATTTAACTTCGATAAAATACTTTCAGCCTTTTTGGCATCAAATGGCTTTTTTGCTAGATAAGTTGGCAATTTCAAATTATCCCACACATTCAAAGCAGAAATAAAATGAGTTCGCTGAAAAATGATTCCAATTTTTTCTCCTCTGAATTTATCCAAATTACCAGAACTCAATTTACAAATATCAGTTCCTCCAATATTAATCGAACCTGCAGAAGGACGAATCAATCCAGCAATGAGGTGCAACAATGTACTTTTACCACAACCAGAAGGTCCCAATATTAACAATGGCTCTTTGCCCGTAGAATTTATATCTGGAAAAAGAAATTGTTCTTCAGCATTGTATGAAAAACTAAGGTTTTGACTTTGTAACATTCAGAATGTTATTTATGGTTTGGTTTGACATTCGTTGGTTCAACATTCGGGCACACGACAATTCAATGAATAGGTGATCCAAAATTTCAATATGATCGTATATAAGCTGTATATAATAATTCATTTATTGATTCATTTATTAATTCAACAAAACTCAAAAAAAAGGAGCGACCAATAATAGCAACCAATAATATAAACAAAAAAGGCGATCCCTTCATTCAACACATTAATTCTAAACAGCTTATTTAGCAAAAATAAACATTAATTGGATTCGAAGCTGTTCTGGATTTGAAAGATTCAAACTATTTAATAAAAATTAGTAATGTGTTACAAAACCAAGCGCTTTATTGCTCCGTTGAAGCAAAAAACAGTTATGATTAAGATTTACCAAACAAGTGGTCATCAAACAGCTAGACTATGCATCTAGATGCTTTAATAGATGCATTAAATAGAAACTACTTTCTAATAAATCCGTTAAAATTTATATATTCGTAATTTTCATATTCAATAGGACACAGAAGTTTTGGTGGCTTTTGTGGAATGAAAATTTTGAAATTATTAGCCTTACCTAAACGTAATTTCATTTAGCCTTCTAATTTTTCAGTCATTTACAGGAGTAAGATTTATTCAAATAATTAAATACAAGACTTAAACAATTGATTATCTTTGCATTGTTTTAAAATTATCGCCAGAGGGTTGAAGACCCATGAAGAACTGTTCGCAATAACAAACCCAAAAAAGCAACACCAAATTGCTGTAAATCATCTATTTAGATATGATTTGCTCCGTTTTTATTTAATATTTTAAGAGTACAAACCTTGCATATTGTCCTGTGATTTCATTTGGAATTAAAGGATATTTGTGTCGGGAATCAAATGCGTTTAGTCGCATAGCTGATATTAATAAAATTTCAATTTATTTATTTTAGCGAAACTCAGAATAACAGAACACAATGATTGATCATTTCAAGCAAAAAACTGCTTAGAAAAAGACACAATCAGAACACAATAAATCAATCAATATCAATAGCTTATGGCTAATTTTCTTAAATTTGCAAAAAATTATTCATTCATTAATATTTTCCATAATATCATGAGAAAAACACTTCTTATTTTTCTGGGAATTTTGTGCTTGCCTTTTATTTCTAAGGCTCAAACTTTTGACAATACTTGGATAGACTTTTCTAAAACTTATTATAAGTTTCAGACTGAGAATACAGGGATTCACAGAATCTCCTACTCAGCACTTCAGTCCTCAGGTATTGATCTTAATGGCTCAGGATTCAAACTTATTTACAAAGGTGAACAAATCCCAATTTATACCACCACAAATGGTACTTTTGGACCTGGAGATTACATCGAGTTTTTCGGTCAACAAAATGACGGAGAATTTGATACTCAACTCTTTGCCGATGCTGGTAAGCAGTTGCAGGTAGAGCACAGTCTTTTCACCGATGAAAGCACATATTTTTTAATCTCGGACAATACTGGTCCTTTTGAAAGGTATGAAAACGAAACAAATGATATCAGCAATGCTCCGGCTGCTGAGGATTATTTTATGTATGAATCAATTCTACTTAACACCAATACATTCCATTTTGGAGAACCTTATTACGTAAGTGGTACTTTCAGTTATTTTTCTACCTTCGATGAAGGTGAAGGTTGGGTAAGTAGTGTGGTTAGAGATTTAACAGATTTTCCACCTGCTGGAACCAACACTGGTATTGATTTCAGACTAGATTCTGAACATCTGTTCGAAGGTGCTGACGTAGATGCTCAAGTAACTGCAAGAGTTGTGGGTAGAAATAAATCCACAGGAGTTATTAACGACAAGCATTTGCAAATTTATGTAGATGACACTCAATTTGCTGATGAGTTGTTCAGTCGTTTTGAAATTGAGCAATATGCTTTCGATCTTCCTTTGAGTTATATTGAAACGGTTCCGCATCCTATTACTGGCGATGTCCAAACAAAAATAAACTTCAAAGCTTTGGATGGAGTTACTGCTGGTTTCCCTTTTGAAACAAGGTATTCATTGGCTAAAATTAAAATGGAATATCCTAGAGCATTCAATTTTAACGATGAAAAAAGCTTCAAATTCAATTTGACAATCAACGAAACAAAATACTTCGAGATAGAGGGTTTTGATGGTGGGTCAGCACCTGTTTTGTATGATATGACCAATAAGAAAAGAATCATTCCTGTTATCTCAGGAGGTGTATATAAATTCAAATTAGAACAAGAAGGTCCCGTAAATAGGACTTTCTATATGTCCAATACTGATTCAGGAACAGAAGTTTTGTTCAATATTGACGCATTGGAAACAAGAAACTTTGTTGATTATTCCAATCCAGCTAACCAAGGGGATTACCTTATTATAACACACAGCTCATTGATGGAAGGTCCAGTTGATCAGGTAGAACGTTATGCTGATTACCGTGCTTCTATGGTTGGTGGTTCACATGAACCTGTTGTTGCAGACATTGATCAATTATATGATCAGTTTGCTTGGGGTATTGAAAAACACCCGATGTCAATAAAGAATTTCATCAACTTTGCTTACAATAATTTCAGTTCACTTCCACAACATGTTTTGATTCTTGGAAAGGGTGTGAATTATGAAGGTACTCGTAATGACCCAGAGGCATTTGACGTTTGTCTGGTTCCTCCTTATGGCTATACGGCTTCAGATTTGATGTTTACAACTCAGACATCTCAGGACTACTATTCAAGAATTGCCATTGGTAGAGTGCCAGCAAAAACTCCAGATCAGATTCGAGCTTATTTGGACAAGGTTATCAAATATGAAGGCTGGTACGAACTAACGGATGATTGTGAAACCATAACGGACAGAGCATGGATGAAAAACATGCTTCACATCTCTAAAGGTTGGGGACAAAATGAAACAGATGGATTTCAGAATAATCTAGATGTTTATGAAGAAATAAACACAACAGGCGGATTGGGTTATGAATTGGTTGGAAGTTTACAAGATACGCGTGGGCCTATTCCAAGTGGTCAGACCAACTGGTATTTCCCAGCACCTGAAATCGCTCCATTAATGGAAGAAGGTTTGGCATTTATAAATTATGTTGGCCACTCTTCTCCTTTCGAGAATTACTGGCAGTATGACATGCAGCACCCTTCCAATTACAACAATGATTGTAAATACCCATTCATTTTATCGAACAGTTGCTTTGTTGGTAAAATCAATGATTTCTCTAATCAGACTTGTATGGCTGAAGATTATATACTCTTCGAAAATGGGGGGGCCATTGGATTCCTTGCAGCGGTTGCATTGAGTAGTCCAGGATTCCTTCACATTTTCAGTTCAGAGTTTTCAAACAATATTTCGAATGATCATTATGGTGAAAGTAATGGTAGAAATGTAATGTACACCATTCAGGATATTTACAATCCAACAGATGATGGAATAAGAATTGTTTGTAATGAGTTTACCTTTGCTGGTGACCCTGCTGTTGCCATGTACCATTGGGATGTGCCTGAACTTGTATTGGATCCAAATATTATCATGAGATTGAATGATGGATCACAAGAGGAAATTGATCCTACCGAAATTCTTGATCCTACACAGAATCCATCAATTCTAGTTGAATTTACTGTTTATAATTATGGTTCGACTGAAGACGGAACTTTTGAAATTGCAATTGGTCAATATGAACTTGACGGAACCTTGATAGGAACAGAACTTATTGAAACCAGACCCATACCTGCAGCCTCAGAAACCTTTCAAATCGAATATCCATTACAGGCTGGATTTGACGGAAATCAAGAGTTGCGTGTAACCTTAGATGGAAATAGCCAATACGCTGAAGTTTGTGAAGACGACAACACAAAACCATTGAACATCAATGTCTCTGATGCTTGTGCTGGTCAAAACTTGTCTTTGGACTTCCAAAACCTAAACAGTGTTTATTGCTCATCAGACGATCCTGCTGCTTTCTCATTAATCAATCAGGCAGGCAATTCAGTTGCTGCTACTCAGGGATCATTATTTATAGATGGAGACGATGCAGACGAATTTAATCCTTCTTCATTGGGAGTTGGAACCTATGATCTACTGTTTGCTTATGATGATCCAGCAAGTGGATGTACAGTTAATGCTGCTCAGCAAGTAGAGATACAAGGCATTACTGCTGCAGAGTTTACATTGAGTGAAACAGTTGTTTGTTTAAGTGATGGAGCTACTCCAGCTGATGTAACTGTTTTATTGTCTTATGACAATGCTTTACCTACTGGTGAATCTACCTCCTTTGAATTTCCAACAGGAGTTAACTCACAAGACAATGGCGATGGAACGCTTACTTTGAGTTTTAGTGAATCAGGAGAATTTGAAATTAACATGATCAACGAAAGCGTAGGCGGTTGTTCAGATGTTGAAACTTCGTCTTTGACCTTAGATTATGGAGTGGAAATTCCTCAAGTTGAATGTGGAACTTCTTCAACTGAAGGAATACTTGAGTTTGTTTGGGATCAAGTAAATTCACCAGATGTGCAGTTTTTAATTTACACTGTAAATGACGGCAACCCTACTCCACTAGGTGCAAACGCGACTTCTGTCATTATTCCAGGGAATCCAGGTGATGGCATTGTATTTACTTTAGATGCAGCTACTTCAAACGCTTGTGGTACTTCAGGAACAACTTCAATAGTCAGCTCTGCTTGTACTGTCGGTTGTTTAGCTGCTGACCTAGGATTGTCAATACCTTCTGCAAATGTTTGTGTTGATACAGAACCATTCGCTATTACTGCATCTGTAACTGGTGGTGTTTTTGCTGGTTCAGGAATTGATGGAAATACTTTTGATCCGTCTGCAGTTGGTCCAGGTACTTACAATATAAACTACGAAGTGAATGATGATGGTTGTGAAAATGATGAAATTTCCATTACAGTAAGTGCATTACCTAATGCAGAAATTTCTGGAGATACAGAACTGTGTGCGGGTAGCTCACTGTTCCTTTTGGCTCCTGGTGGTTTAGAATATAACTGGCAACCAGGTGGTGCTGACGGACAAACCATTGAAGTTTCAACAGGCGGTACTTACACCCTTACTGTTACAAATGATGCTGGTTGTGAATCAACAAGCTCTATTACTGTAAATGAATTGGCTCCTGTCGTATTGGGACTTAATGAAAACAACGCAGATTCAATTTGTGTTGAAGACGGATCTGTTACTTTAGCAGTAGACCTAGCTGGAGGAGTTTTCTCTGGCGAAGGAATTAGCAATACAGGACAAATTGATCCTGAAGCTTTAGAGGAAGGTATCTATAACTTCACCTATACTTACAACGATCCTACTTGTGGAATGGTTGATGAATCTATTGACATTGAAATAAAATCTTGTGAAGCGGCTTGTCCTCCAATCACTCTTGGATTGTCTATTGGACAAAATACATTCTGTGTAGAAGATGATCCAGTAAGTCTTTCGGTTCAAGTTCCAGGTGGAACATTTAACGGAACAGCAATTAATCCTAATACAGGAATTTTCAATCCTGCTTTAGCTGGTGATGGAACCTATACTTTATCTTACAATTTTGTTCCGGGAGACGGTTGTCCTCCATCAACAGAATTTGTAACTGTAATTGTAAATGAAAATCCTTCTTTTACTATTTCAGGAAACACAGTTGTTTGTGATTCAGAAGAAACAGTTCTTAGTGCGCCTGCTGGATTCGCAGAATACGTATGGAGTCCTGGTGGGTCTGATGAACAATCAATTACCGTTATCGCTTCAGGTGAATATTCTGTAACTGTGTTTACAGATGAAGGTTGCCCTTCTACAGAAACTGTCAATGTATCTTTAGGTTCAAATGTCAATTTAGGATTGGCTGCTTATGATAATTCATCTGTTTGCTTGAATACGCCTTTCTCATTTGAAAACATTCAAGCTGGTGGTAATTATACAATCAATGGTACTGGCTTTGACGGAACGATCAGTCCAGATGACAATTATGCAAACGGAACTTATGCCGTTAATTACACGCTTATTGACGGAGATTGTGAGTACGAAGAATCTATTAACATTTCAATTGGAAATCCAATTGGTCAATTAGGATTGAACGCTTATCAGAATGCAGAAGTTTGTAACAATGAAAGTTTCACTTTCAATGTTACAGCAGGAGGAACTTTCACACTTAACGGAAACGCTTTTGATGGGTCAATCAGTGAAGGTGAATTAGAACCAGGAAACTATAATGTTGAATATGTTGTAACAGATGCAGTTTGTGGTGCTACAATAGAAAACATTCAATTCGCAATAGCAGATTGTGCTTGTGCTCCACTTGATCTTGGTTTAAATGCAAGTGAATTGAACCCTTGTATGAACAACGGATTGGTTGCTCTTACTATTGGTCAACCTGGTGGTAGTTTGACAGGAGCAGGTGTTGATCAAACCAATTTAACCTTCGATCCTATGATTGCTGGTGTTGGTCAAAGCAACATTCAATATTCTTATACAAATCCTCTTAATGGCTGTCAATATTTTGAAAGCATTACCATTGAAGTATCTGGAACGCCAGATGCAACAATTAGCGGAAACACCACGATTTGTGATGGTGGTTCAACAATGTTATCGGGACCAAATGGTTTAGACTATGCATGGTCAAATGATTCTGATGCTCAGACCATCAATGTTACTCAAAGTGGAACTTATTCATTGACTGTAACAAATGACAATGGTTGTCAAAATTCTTCTTTTGTAGAAGTTGTAATCAGCAACGGTGCTGATGCAGGACTGCAAAGCAATACCAATCAATTCTGTTCTGTAGATGCTCCATACGCATTTACGGTTACTCCTGGTTTGAATGGTTCATTCTCAGGTGCGAACATAACAACAGACGGAATACTTGATCCTTCAAGCTTGAATGTGGGTAATTATTCGATTGCTTATTCTTATGCTGATCAAGGATGTACTTACAGTGAGTCTTTGAACATTGAAATTGTAAACAATCCGGTTGCATCCATTTCAGGTAGCTTATCTATTTGTAATGAAGGATCAACTTTATTGACTGCTATTGCAGGATACGATTCTTATATATGGTCTCCAGGAAATGTGGAATCTCAACAACTTGAAGTTTCAGAACCAGGAGAATATTCAGTAACAGTTGCTACGGCTTCAGGATGTTCAGACACTTATGAATTCTCTATAAACACAGTTGCTTCTTTGGACTTACAATTGGCTAATAACAGCACTGTATTCTGCGAATCTGATCCAACACAAGTTATTCAGGTTGCTTACTCTGGTGGTGTTTGGACTGGTGCAGGAATTGATCAAAATGGATTCTTCTCTCCAGTAACTGCTGGTGTTGGTCCACACACAATTACTTATTCTTACACCAACCCAAGTACTGGATGTACTTATGATGAAAGTTTGAGCATAAATGTTTCAGGTTCACCGAGTGCTTTGATTTCGGGAGACTTTGAAGCTTGTGGTGGTTCTTCAGCAGTGCTTACCGCACCAGCTGGTGGAAGTACCTATGTATGGTCAACTCAACAAGAAGGTGAGTCAATTGAAGTATTCGACTCTGGTACTTATTCTGTAACGGTTACCAACGATGCTGGATGCCAAGCCAGTTCAAGTGTCAATGTAAATATTGCTCCACAACCTGACTTGGTAATTGAGTCAACAACCTTGAGCATCTGTAGTGGTGATCAAGCGACTTTGACGGGAATTGTCACCAATGCAATTGGTAATTTCACTTGGGAAACAGCTCCTGGAATTGTAATAGACAATGAAGAAGAAATTGTGGTTGCTCCTACTTCGGATCAAGTTTACACGGTTAACTTCTTAAGTGAAGATGGTTGTCCAGCAACAGCAAATGTTCAAATAACCATTGCTACGGATCAAAATCCAATTGCTGCATTCTCAACTTCTGCCAATTCAATTTGTACGGGACAATCTTTAGAATTTGTCAACCAATCGGTTAACTCTTCAGGGAATGCTTGGACAATAACAAATATGAGTACAGGTGCTATAACGACTTCAAGTCTTGCAAGTCCGGTGTTTGTTTTCGATGAAATTGGAACATATGATGTTGCGCTTGCAGTAGAAGGTTGTGGTACGACAACTGATCAAACCAACCAATCGGCTGTATTCACTGTTGGTGAAAGTCCAGCATTTGATTTAAGTTCTACAAGTTTAACTGTTTGTCCAGGAGAAGAAATTCAACTTTCTACTTCTAATGCAAACTTTACATACAGCTGGACAGGACCAGGCCTTGATGCTTCAAGTGGTTCTGATGTTTCAGCAATACCTTCAGGAGATGTTGCAACTTATACAGTTGTTGCTCAGGCAACAAGTGGTTGTACGACGACTGAAAGTATCAACATTGAAGTGCTAGAAGCTGCATCTGTAGCGGTTAGTGCTTCTAGTGATCTGATTTGTGAGCCGCAAGAAATCACCTTAACAGCATTCGGATCAGGTAACTTCACTTGGCAAGGAGAGGGCTTGGATCAAACAACAGGTTCAACTGTTACTGCTTTCATTACAGGTTCTCAAAGCTTCAGTGTTACGGCATTGACCGATGGTGGTTGTGATGCTTTTGGTTCTGTAAATATTGAGTTCGCTCAACCACAAATGGAATTGAACAGTTCTGCAACTTCACTTTGTCAAGGCGAGGAAGTAACCTTGTCTCTTGGGAATGCGGAATTGGGAACTTCTTACACTTGGACTGGACCTGGTCTTGATTCAAATAATGGAACAGAAGTTACTGCAACTGTTGGTTCTGAAGATGCAACTTATACAGTAACTGCTACAAACGATTTATGTCAACGAACTGAGAGTATTGACGTTTCAGTTGGATCTGGACCTGTTGTAAATATCACGGGACCAGAGAACCAAACGATTTGTGAAGGAGATATTTTCACATTGACTGCTGATGGAGAGGGTCTTTCCTACGACTGGCAAGGATCAGGTTTGATCATTACAGAAGGCGAAGAAGTTAGTGCAACTTATCTTGCTGGTGGGAACACATCGTTCTCTGTTACCACGATTGGATTCAACAATTGTTCAACAACCAGTTTCTTTGAATTGGTTCCTGCAAATACACCTCAATTTGATTTAAGCTCAAACACTCAAACAGTTTGTGCGGGTGAAGCACTGGAAATTTCGACTTCGAATGCTGCATTAAACTATGCATGGCTTGGGGAAGGATTAACAGAGCTTGAAGGATCAACAAATACTTTCATGAGTGAAACAGAAGGAGATTTCACCATTACGGTTAATGGAGAATTCACAGACAATGGTGCATGCAGCGCTGAAAGAACCATCAACATCAGTGTAATTGGAATACCTGAATTTGAATTCGATGCACCTTCAGCGGTTTGTATTGGATCAGATATTAGTATCAATGTTATTGGTGATGACGTTCCATATTCATGGTCAGGAGCAAATCTTGGCAATGATACAGGAACAGAAGTTTCTGCTTTAATAGAAGGGACACAAGAATACACAGTAATTGCCAATGAAGGTGGAAACTGTAGTACGACTCAATCTGTAACAATCGATGTTTTTGAAGATTTCAATCTAGAGGTATCTGCACCAGGAGCGGCTTGTTCGGGAGAACAAGTTGAATTATCAGCAACTGGAGCCAGCACCTATGATTGGTCACCAGGGAATTTGTTGAATGATTCAACATTAGCCAATCCGACTGCGGCGATCTTTGCTACTACAGTATTTACGGTAATTGCAAGTGATGCCAATGGTTGTTCGAAAACCCAAACCGTTACGATAGAGTCATCGGAAGGCACATTGGATGCAGCTGCTTCGGCAGAAACAAATGTTGTTTGTGCAGGTCAATCATTTGAGTTAAGCGCAACAGGCGGATCAACTTATACTTGGTTAAATGATGAGGTGGTTGATCCTAATGCAGGAACAACACAAGCAGTAATCTTTGAAAACACGCTTTTCGAAGTTGTTGTTGCCAATGAAGAAGGTTGTACCAAAACAGTAGAGGTAGAAGTTACCGTTGCAGATAGCCCAGAAGTTACTTTGACTGGAGAAGATCCGATCTGTGCTGGTGAAAGCGTTCAATTATCATTAAGTGGTGCTGACCAGTTTACTTGGGATGAAAGCATTGCCGATTTGCTAGACGATCAAAACAGCGTCAATCCAAGTGCAACATTGAACGAAACAACTGAATTTAATGCGCTTATAACGGATGACTTTGGTTGTGATTTCTCAGTGAGTTTCACACAACAAGTTTATGAAGCACCTGATTTGGCGATAGCTGGAGACAGTACTGTTTGTACAGGAGATGCGGTTGATTTATTGGTAACAGGTGGACAAAGTTACACTTGGGAAAATTCAGAAATTGAAACTCCAAATCAAGCCAACCCAACAGTGGTGGTTGATCAAACGACCATCTTTACAGTTGAAGCTGTTGACATCAATGGATGTTTCTACAATGAATCATTTACTGTTACGGTAGACGACACTCAAGATGAGTGTGACAAAGAGTTCAAGGTTCCAAATGTTATTACACCAAACGGTGATGGAATGAATGACACTTGGGCCATAGAGGAATTTGTTGTCTTCCCTGAAAGGTATCCAAATAGAGTCGTTACGATCTATAACCGTTGGGGACAAATGATTTATGAATCGAATAATGACTACACCAACCAGTTTGATGGAACTTATGAAAACGAAGCGCTTCCTGAAGGAACGTATTATTACCTAATTGATTTTGGTGATCGCAGCGAACCAATGGGTGGCTCTATTACTATTCTAAAAGATCAAGAATAGTAGATTTTATTTAGCCAGTGATTTCACTTAAAAAAAAGAGTAATTGAAATCACTGGTGAAATAAACTGTTTTCAATAAATTTTTAAATTATTTAGATTAACGATAAAATGAAAAAATTAATTATTTATATACTCTTGTTGTTCGCAGGATTTGAAATGATCAGCGCACAGCAAGTTCATCAACTCACTCAGTACAGTTTAAACGATTTTGCTTTTAACCCAGCTGTGGCAGGAAAGTCATTTGAGAAATTGACGACCAGAGCCTCTTACAGAAGACAATGGCTTGGTGCATTTGATGGTGCTGAACCAACAACCATGACCATCAGTGCTCATGCTAATTTCACCGAAAGTAAAGCGGTAGGATTAGGAATGATGATTTACAATGATAAAACCGGACCAACAACAAGGTTTGGCGTTCAATTGGCTTATGCCTACCACATTCCTTTGGATTTGGCGAAAGAAAATTACCTTTCCTTTGGTTTGAGTGGAACCTTGTTGCAATATGGATTGGATGGTAGTATGCTGGATGCAGCTGATGCTAGTGATCCTATTGTTGCTACAGCCAATGAAAGTAAATTGAATGGGGATGCTAATTTTGGTGCTTACTTATATGGTCCTAAATATTATGTTGGAATTTCGGCTTTACAATTGGTACAAAGTAAATTTGACCTTACTGGTCAAAACCAAAATACTGATCTGATAACATTAAGTAATTCAAGACACTTTTATGGAGCAGCTGGTTACAAATTTGATCTGAGTGAAGATTTTGCTATAGAGCCAAGTGGATTGATTAAGTTTGTTCCACAAGGTGGTGTTCCACCAAGTTTTGAAATTAACTTGAGAGCATTCTATGAAAACAATTACTGGATTGGATTGGGTTACCGTTCTTCTGATGCACTTGCATTGATGTTGGGGATTTCATTAGACAATGGATTGCACATTGGTTATACTTATGACATCATTACATCAAACATAAAGAACTTGGGTAATGGTTCTCATGAAATACTTTTAGGATTTGACTTCGAATGGAAAGAAAGCTCTTCTCCTAAGAAAGCGAAACCATTTGATTACAGAAAGAAGAAAATCTAAGGCAAATTTCTTTAAAACAAGATATTCTGAAAACCCTTTGTTAATTTTAACAAAGGGTTTTTTTTCGCCTTTTTTCGCCTGTTTTTTATGTTAAGTATAGTATTATTTGTGTCCAACAAATTATGGTAAAATAGATTCATGCAGCTTCAACTCAGAAAATTTCAAAAGGAAGATTTCGCTTCTTATTTCTCTTTGGTAGGTTCTGATCTTACGATGAAATACATTTCACGAAAAGGACTAAGCAAAGAAGAAGCCGAAAAAAAATTCCACAAACATTTGATGATCAATCAAACTGAAAAGGAACTTGGAATCTTCTCCGTTCATAGAAGTAAGGATAATGCTTTTGTGGGATTGGGAAAATTGACAAGGGAATCTATCAACACAGAGTTAAGTTTTATAGAATTGGGCTATGCGATATTGCCTAAATACTGGAACCAAGGTTTTGGGAAAGCGATGGTCTCTTGCTTATTGGCAAAAGTTAGCAAATTGAATATCGAAAATAAAGTATTGGCAATTAGTGATTCAAGAAACATTGCTTCCACCAAAATTTTAGAAAGCCAAGGCTTCCAATTGATAGATAAAAAATGGGATAAAGATGAATTGCTTGGTATTTATGAGTTAAGCACTTGAACACCATCCAACAATTATATTTTGTATTAAGCGATTACTTATCCCCAAATACTTGAAAGTTTAAATGAGTAGATCCAATGGTTTGCTGATCTCTGATTTAGGATAAGCCAATTTCGATTCCTTTGCCCAAACTCAATCCTGTATCGCGAAGCTCTTCTGTCCCCTATGTCCTTGAATGTAAAAATTATTAAGCATCTTTGTAAAAAAAACAATGAAATATACTTCTATAGTTTGGGACATGAACGGTACTTTGATCAATGATCTTGATATTTGCGTTGACGTGATTAATCGTATTTTAAAAAAACATGACAAGGAAGAAATCAGCATGCAGCGCTATCTGGATATTTTTGGATTTCCAGTCAGTGAATATTACAAAAATATTGGGTTCGATTTAGTCAGTCCTAATATGCAAGAACTATCCGATTTATTTATTGGGACTTACCTAAAAGAATCTTCAAGCTTCACTTTGCATGAAGGAGTCAAAGATGTTTTGGTAAAACTTCAATCTAAAAATATTGATCAGTACATTTTAACAGCTGCACACACCGATATGGCCAATCAATTATTGGGAAGCTATGGTATTTCAGATTTGTTCAAAGACATCGCAGGATTGGACAATCATCATGCAGCGGGCAAAATAGAAAGAGGGATTGAGCTAATGAAGAAAAACAATATAGATCCATCGAAAACAGTAATGTTTGGTGATACCATTCATGATATGGAGGTGGCTGAAAAGCTAGGTATTGATTGTATATTGATAGGCATTGGCCATCAGGCTGAGCACAGACTGGTTGAGGCCTGTAAGGATAAATCAAGCGCTTCGGTAATTTCTGACTTTTCTAAGGTCTTGGAAGTATTACAGTAGGATGTTAAGTGGTTTGCGGATTATCGAATCGTAAAATATACTTGTTTTCTCACTACCCCTGTTATTTCGACGCAGCAGAAATCTTCTAATTGGAAGGATGAAATTCTTCTTCGGCCTTCATGCTCATACGAACAAGTTTTCTTGCTAGTCGTCGCAAGGACAGTTGTTGTGTGGATACCAAAAGTAAGCTGTTTTTGGTGATGGATTCAAATCAAGCCCGCTAGTAACCTGAGTTCGATTTTCAATTTATTGAAAATCAGCCAATTAAAAAAGGCAAGTCTTTTGATTAAGCGAAATTCTGGACATTTGCCATTTTAGTGGAGCAATTTGCTTAAATCCGTTAAGAAAAAAATGCTGTTTGAGCCTGAACAATTTCTCTAATTCTCTAC
>CALBCY010000223.1 GCA_937927195.1 uncultured Chitinophagales bacterium | reverse complement strand
AAAAGATTATCAAAATCCTGAGTTGTCAATGAGGATTAAACGATCAAATGCTCAAAAAACTTTTCAAATCAAAAAATGTAAAGCGAGAATACAATGGCTTTACAGACCACATTTCTATAGATGCGGTAATGGGCTGGGTTTATGAATCTGACAATGAAACGCCCGTTGATGTAGAAGTTTATCTCGCTAAAGAATTTCTTGGCAAAACCACCGCCAATCTTTATCGACAAAATTTGGTGAAAAATGCTGTCCATACTTCTGGGAAATGTGGCTTTCATTTTATCCTCAATAAAAAATACGATCTCAGTGATCTAATGGATAATTTGGAAGTGAGGATAGGGAAGACCGTCCTTAAAAGATCGAACTTGTTTGCAGCTAAAATCAAGCATGATTTATCTGAGGACCCTTTGAAAAAACAAAACTATTTTTTCATTCACATCCCCAAAACAGCTGGTACTTCTTTTCGAAACATGTTGTACGAGCAATTTCCCAAAGAAGCTACTTTCCCTTCTCGTCAAGACATTAAGAACAACAATGGACGCTATCCATTAATTAAAGCCATTGGTGAAAAAGCAAAGGAGGATAGAAATAAAATTCACCTAATCGCTGGGCATTATCATTATCCAGTTGGTGATATTTTTAATAGCGGCTGTAGAAGATTGGTTTTTTTGAGAAAACCTCTAGAGAGAGCAATTTCCAATTTGTTGCATTTGAAAAAATATCAAAAGGATCTATCTGATAAAACCTATGAATCCATTTTTGAAAGTTCTAAAACTCATCTCGCTAACTTACAAACCAGGTACCTGGCTGGTGTTCATGGAAGAGAAATCATTACCCGAGAAGATTTAAAAGTTGCTAAGACGAATCTTCGAAAATGTTATTTCATCGGGATTACAGAAGATTTTACTCGCTCTGTTGCCTTAGCCGAAAAGGTTTTTGGGTGGGAGTTTAGCCAAATCAGATCTGACAATATAAATCACGCAAATAAAGTTTCTCCGATTTCAAATGAGTTAACTGAAAAACTGAATTCTATTAACCAGCTTGATCATGAACTCTATCAATTTGGCTTGCAATTGTTTGATGAATTTTGTTCAGATCATACTGCTTATCTTAAGAAAAATATTTTTGATGATTCAAAAGATCAAACTTTAACGAATATCGATAAAGCAAATTTTTTATTCTTAAAAGATTGCAGCCAATCCATCAAGCCCACTAGATTTTCCATTGATAAAATAAATGGGAAAACTTTCAAAAAGAATCAAAGGATGGTTGTCAGTTCTCCAGAAATCAGTTTTTCTGGTTGGGCAGTTGATGATGCATCTAAAAGTGTTTTTAAAGAGGTGTGGTTACTCTTTAATGGTACAAAGGTATTTAAGACGAAATCAAACATTGTCAGAGCTGACGTTGCCAAAAAGCTTTCAAATGAAAGTTTTAAAAATGCGGGTTTTGAAATAAACCTAGCCAATACAGCTATGCCTAAAGGGAATTGTTCTGTTGGATTAATTATGATTGATTCTACTGGCAAAAACTTTTATGCTTCTACAGAAATAGGTGTTCTTGATATCAAAGAGCCGAGCTTGAGTGAAATTTCGGAAACGAAGTCATTGGCCCAATCCAAAGGAGCAAGCAATGAGAATAAGAAATCTGAACTTAGAAAAGTTGATACTTCAAATTTTTCATTCTTGGAAAACCTACAACAGTTAAATCAATCTGAAGGTTTTTTAATAGATAAAGTATATGACATCAAAACAACCAAGGCAAATCAACCAATACAAGTAGAAGCTTCTAAGTTTATTGTTCAAGGTTGGGCATACGATGTAAAAGCAAATACCCTTTTTAAGGACTTGTATTTATTAGTCAATGATTCTAAAGTTATCAGACTCGATTACAACAAAGCCCGTTTAGATGTTGCGAAAAAATTTAACAATCCTAAAATAAAAAAATGTGGATTCCACAAAGAAATTGAGATAAAAGATATACCACTCGGTCAATGTACTTTTGAGTTTGTCTTTTTAGGAGCAGATGAAAAATCCTTTATTATTCCCAATTACAAGGTAATCGTCGATGTAAGTAAGCCCAGCATTGTTAAAACCAAATCCTATCGCACAAAAAAGACAACAACTAAATATAAGAAGCTTGCCAAATCGAAAATCGAAAAATTTGATCAAAAGAATTTCTCCTTTTTAAAAGGTCTTGAAAAAGCAAAAACCGAATGTCGATTTTCTATAGATCGATTGAATGATGTTAAAATAGACAATTCAGATCCAATTATAATTAATCCTGGTGTCAGAAAAGTTGAGTTGAATGGTTGGGCCATAGACAAAGCAAATGACGATGTTTTTAAATCAGTTTATTGTATAATCGATAACAATAAACATTACAAAGCCACTTACTTTATTGCAAGAAATGATGTCGCCCTAAAATTAGAAAATCCGAAATTTTCTAAGTGCGGTTTTGAAATTAGCATTGATAGGAAAAAACTTTCAAAAGGAAAGCATTCAATTAGCTTGGTTTTGATTAGCAATACAGGGAAAACCTTTTATTCCCCATCTAAAAGAATCATTCTGGATATTTTATAATCCACCAATTTCCCTATCTTTATAAGGATGTCCTCCCTCGATAAAATTATTGGTATAAGTAAAGTACTCTCAAATGGGATCAGACAGTTCAATGTCAAAAATGTAAAAACATTGATAAGGGCGGTAAAAACCGAATCCCCATTGAAAATTTTAAGGAACTTTCGCAAGCTCATGGCCAACGATACAATTGGCAGAGTGCAAGTGAAAGAAGGCCTGTTTTTTTGTTGTGACTACCTAAGTCTTTACAACAGGAAATTGCTAATTGGTGGTTGGTGCAATTCTGTTAATGGAGTAGACCAAATATCCTTTCTTATCGATGGCGAAACAATTGGTAATTGCTCTTGTGAAATCATACGACCTGATGTTCCTTTACTGTATCCCGATTTGAAACAAACACTTCATGCAGGGTTTTTATTTGAACTCAATTGGAAAAATGAGCTGCCCAATATTGTTGAGATTCAAACAACAGAAACCAACGGACAAAAATCTTCATTCAAAGTTAAACCCAAAAATATAAAGGAAACATTAAAGCTGTCACCCAATATCAAACTCCCCGCTAAAGAAGCATACCTCTTGTTCCTAGAACAAAATGCTCAAGCATTCGCTCGCAATCAAAGCAAAATTCAGACGAAACTAAAAGACTGGAATTCTCAACACAATTTGCTTGTTATCTTTGATGGTGAAATATCTGATCTACAGCTATTGAAGAAACAATACAAGGCTTTGGAAAATCAAGGCTTTGAAAAATGGAATTGGATTGTTGAAATAAATGACTCCATTTCACAAGAACAGAAAAATTGGTTGACCTCACAAAGTGAATTGGACAAAAGAATTCAATTACTTGAGATTTCGAACAATTGCGGTATAAATGAACTGGTGAAATTTGCCAGTCAAACCAAAGAGTATGATTACCTTTTGTTACTTGATCCAAGGGTGGTGTTGGCAAAAAATGCATTGTTTCAGCTAGTAAATGAAGTTAAAGAAAATCCAGATACGAATGCAGCTTATGGCGACAATGACATCTTGGATGAAAATGGACAACAGTGTTTGCCAAATTTCAAAGGAGGATTCGATTATGATCTTTTGTTGAATCACAATTACTTTGAGGGGCTTCTGTTTTGTGAAATGAAATTGTTGAAGAATCATGGTTTTTTGGAGGATGAAATTTTTAACAGCTATGATCTTGCCCTTCAATTGGCAGCCAAAGATTTTAAGCCAAAACACATTGCAAAAATTTTGTACCATCAAACCAACAATAAAAAATGGACCGATGGTCTATTGGCAGAACAAAAACAGGTGCTCCAAAATCATTTAGTCGAAAATAAAATAAACGGAGATGTAGAATCGGGGCTTTTGCCCAATAGTTTCAGAGTGAAAAGAAGCATTAAAAACCCGAATGAAATAAGCATCATCATTCCTTTTAAAGACGATGTTGAAACCCTTCAAACTTGCATCAATAGCCTCTTCGCCAAGACCGAATATCCGAACTTTCAATTGTTGTTGATTAGCAATCAAAGCAAGGAAAAAGAGACCTTTGATTATTTAGAAAAAATTAGTCAAGAATACCCGAATGTTCAATACCTCGAATTCAACGAAGCATTTAATTACGCTGAAATAAATAATTGGGCAGTCAAGCAATGTAACTCAGAATGGATTTTGTTTTTAAACAATGATATTGAAGCCATCAATAAAGGATGGCTCACTGCGATGGCCGAGCAGATTCAACGACCCGAGGTAGGTGCCGTTGGAGCCAAATTATTGTTTCCAGACAACACCATTCAACATGCTGGCGTCATAGTTGGTATCAACGGAGTGGCCGATCATGCAGCCAAATATTTTGAGCTTAAAAGCCCAGAAACAAGAAAGTGGGCCGATCGCATTCAAAACTTCTCCGCCTGTACAGCTGCCTGCTTATTAACCAAGAAAAAGTTATTCGAAGAAGTTGGTGGCTTTGATGAAATAAATCTCAAAGTCAATTTCAATGATGTGGATTTTTGCTTGAAATTAGTGGAGAAAAAATACAAAATTATTTATACTCCATACGCTCAACTCTATCATTACGAATCCAAAACCAGAGGGAGCAATTTAGCAAGTCCAGAGAAAAGAAAAAGAGAAGAGCAGGAAATAATGTTTTTTAGAAAAAAATGGAAATCCTTTGTTCAAAAAGGCGATCCATTTTACAATCCCAATTTTTCTAGAGAGCAAACAGATTTTTCCATCGATTTTCGTGATTTATGATGATTATACCAAAAACTAGTTGGTTTGGGAAGCGAGGACGCCATCATACCCGATCGCAGTTGGGCACATGTGCCGGAATTTATTGCTTATTTTTTTTAACCAATTAATATCCAACATAGCTTGATGTATCAATTGTAACAAAGATTGTCTAATCCAATGGGGAGATGGAGAGGTGCTGTGAAAAATAGTATATTTATTAACAAGATTATAAGATGAAAAGTTAGATTTTAATGGGATAAACCAGGTTTGTTTATGATTGGATCTATTGGAGTACTTAATGATAACTTGATAAGAGGATGGGCTACCAGGGGATTTAATTCGCCACCAATCAAAGTCCAGTTAATTATCAATGAGGTGATAATGGAAACAAAGGTCGCTGATGAAATTCGATTGGATTTGGTTAAGAAAAAAATTCATGTAACTGGCAAATGCGGTTTTGCTTTTCGGCTCGAGAAGTACAGCTTAAAATCTGGTGATAAAGTTGATGTTGAAGCAATCACAAAATTGCCAAAAGCACCTTCTATTCCAAAGGTCTTTTCAGCAAGACCTACGATAAATATTAAAACGCAGAACCCTTATTTTTTTATTCACATTCCCAAAACAGCGGGAAGTTCAATGAGGGAGATGTTATACAAACAGTTTGAGGCAGATTCAATTTATCCAAATGTTTAAGATTTAAGAGAAAATAACAACCATTATCCATCCTTTAAAGTCCTTAGGGAACAATTGAAATATAGGAAAAAAGAAATTTTGCTTTTCAATGGCCATTATACCTTTTTACATGGTGAACAAATCTTTGGAAAATTTAGAGGTTTTGCTTTTTTTAGAGAACCTGTTAAAAGAACAATTTCCATGTTGTATCATTTTCAGAGAATGAATGAAAAGTATAATAATGTTTCTATCAGAAAGATTTTTGACATGAAAAAAAATCAAATTTTTAACGGGCAAACTAAATATATGTGCGGAAATTTCAAGACATTGAAGTTAAAGAAAGAAAACCTTAATTTGCTTTGGAAAATATTGATAAATTAGCTTTTTTAGGAATTACAGAAAAGTTTTCTGAATCCATCAAAAGAATGGAATATGACTTTGGATGGAATTTAGGTGAAGCTCTTGTGAATAATGTGAATCCAAACAAGGACAGAGAAGTTCCTGTGGCTCTTCTTAAAAAAATAGAGTCCATTAATGAATATGACAAAGAACTGTATGCTTATGCACTCGAAAAATTTAATTCTAAAAATTAATCCTTTTTGGTAAATTGAATAATTTTCAATTCAATCTGCTTATATTTTTTCTGGCTTAAAAGCCCAATATGCATTTAACAAAATGACAAGTCATCTAAATAAAATTACACCAGTTATCGTTCTTAATTGGAACGGAATTGAAGATACCGTCGAATGTCTAAATGCCATGTTCGCTCAAAGTCATCAAGATTTTTTGATCTATCTGGTTGACAATGCTTCTGATAATAGGGAGGGGGAGAAATTAGTAGAATCCTATTCTGCCAATCCCAAAGTAAAAGTAATTCTGAACGATGAAAATCTTGGATTTACAAGAGGAAACAACGTCCTGCTAAGACAAATCATTGAAGAGGATTTTGAATATGTTGCGCTCTTAAACAATGACGCTTTTCCCGAACCCACTTGGTTGGAGAACCTGCTGAAAAGTGCTAAACACCACAATGCTCAGATGGTTGGCTGTAAAATGGTCAGTTACTTTCACAAAAGCCAATTGGACAATGTCGGTCATAAAATGCTCAACACTGCCGAGATTATTCCAATCGGATACATGGAACCAATCGAAGATTACAATGATGTTCAAGAAAACATGGGGCCTTGCGCAGGAGCCGCACTTTATTCTGTTGAAATGCTTCGCAAAATCGGAGTCTTTGATGAATACTTCGATACTGGCTACGAAGACGCTGAAATTGGAGTAAGAGCCAATATTCTAGGCTACAAAACCATCTTTGAACCATCAGCCATCGTCTACCATAAAATCAGCAGTTCTGTCGATAAAATTAGGAATTACGATTACCTGAAAAAAATTCAACTCAATATATTTTATACTTATTTCAAACTAATGCCTTGGCCAGTTCTCTTGATCAACATCCCATCTTTCCTTTTCAAGTATGGCTCTGTCCTTTTAATCGACGTTGTTTTTGTTAGAAAAAAGTTTCTGAAAATAATGCTCGATTCCATCAAAACAACCTGGACCACAGAACGTCCAGTCATCAATGAAAGTCGAAAGGAATTTTTATCGAATCATCAACCCATTTCAACTTTCGCCATCTTAAAGAAAATGGACTTTTTCCTCTGGTTCGACATCAAGCGCTTTTGGAAATTTGTGGTCCTTAGAAAGAAGACGACTTTCGAGAAATATTGAGGCTCCCTGCGGTCGCGGACCTCGGGTATCCGGCACCAGACCTCGGATACCGGACATCGGACACCCGCGAGCGCAGCGAGCTATTCCACCGTCACCGATTTCGCTAAATTCCTCGGCTGATCAACATCACAATTTCTTAAAACAGCAATGTGATACGAAAGCAATTGCAAAGGAATGGTTGCCAACAAAGGTGCCAATGGTTCTGGTACGTTAGGGATCTGAATAACATAGTCAGCCAGCTCCTCTATTATTTTATCTTTCAAAGTCGTGATCGCGATGATTCTACCTTTTCTTGCTTTTACCTCCTGAATATTACTGATGATTTTTTCATAAGCACTTTCATTTGTAGCAACAACAACAACTGGCATTGAATCGTCTATCAAAGCAATAGGACCATGCTTCATTTCAGCAGCAGGATAACCTTCTGCATGAATGTATGAAATTTCTTTTAGTTTCAATGCGCCTTCCAAAGCAATTGGGAAATTGTAACCACGACCTAAATAAAGGAAGTTGGAAACATCTTTGAATTCCTCAGCGATGTATTTGATTTGCTCTTCGGTTTCCATAACCTGTTTGATCAGGTTGGGAATGCTTTCAAGTCCTTCCACAATCTCCTTGTAAATCTCCTCTGGAATGGTTCCACGTTTTTTACCAAGTATCAGACCCATCAAAGTCAAAACCGTTAGCTGGGTCGTAAATGCTTTAGTAGAAGCGACCCCAATTTCTGGTCCCGCATGAGTATAGGAACCTGCGTGAGATTCTCGGGCAATACTCGATCCTACGACATTACAAATTCCGAAAATAGTTGCCCCTTGCTCTTTTGCCATTCTGATGGCTGCAAGTGTATCAGCAGTTTCTCCAGACTGGGACAAAGCAATAACCACATCATCTTCATAAATGATCGGCTTACGATAGCGGAACTCAGAAGCATATTCAACTTCAACCGGGATTCTGGCCAAATCTTCAATCAAATATTCCCCAACCAATCCGGCATGCCAGGAAGTTCCGCATGCAACGATTATGAGGCGTTTTGCAGCAGCAAACTGGTCTTCCAAATCTTTCATTCCACGCAGGTGCAATAAATCTGTCTTGGAATTCAATCGACCTCTCAAACAATCTCTGATAGAATTGTCTTGTTGGTAGATTTCTTTTAGCATGAAATGATCAAATCCTTCTTTCTCTAGCTTTTCAAGCTTGATCTCTAATTCCTGAATGTATGGAGTGACACTGTCATTCTCCATATTTTTGATCCTCAATCCGTTTTCAAGATCAACAACAGCAATTTCACCATCATTCAAATAGATTACATTCTTGGTATGTTCTACGATTGGAGTAGCATCTGAAGCAACAAAAAATTCTTTTTCTCCCAATCCTATCACCAAAGGGCTACTTTTTCTGGCAGCAACAATTTTATCTGGCTCATCTTCTGAAATGACGACAATCGCATAAGCTCCAACAACGCTGTGCAAAGACAAACGAACCGCCTCTTCCAAATTGACCTTCTCCACCCTTTGAACTTCTTCTATTAGGTGAATAAGTACTTCTGTATCGGTATCAGATACGAATCGGTGTCCTTTTTTGATAAGCATCTCCTTTAAAGGAGCATAGTTTTCAATGATTCCATTGTGAACCAGGCTCAACTTTCCGTTCTGAGAATTGTGTGGATGTGCATTGACATCATTTGGCTCTCCGTGGGTCGCCCATCTAGTGTGGCCGATTCCTATTTTACCTTTGGTGTCCTGATCCTTTGCATAATCAACAAGCGCTCTTAATTTGCCCTTTTTCTTGTAAACGGTCATTTTACCATTACAAATAGCAACGCCTGAGCTGTCATACCCTCTGTAGGCTAGTCTTTGCAAACCTTTTATCAATATTGGGTAGGCTTCCTGCTCTCCCACATATGCTACAATTCCACACATATTTTATAAATTTTATCGTCTAGATCTAATTTTACGTTCCAGATGGAACTAAGATTTGATTATTTCCGTTTTTAAAACCCTAAATGAGACTTATTATTGTCTTAAAACGCAACACTTAATTATATATATTGGTATCTATTACTGAATCCTTAAGGAGAAGCATTAGAAATATTTTTTTATAAATGGAGGCATAAAATGTGTTCCTTTTATTATTTTGGTACGACTTTTGGATAGTATTTGGTAATAATGCCAATTGAGATTAAGTATTTTTACATTTTATTATGAAATACTATTAATTTCAAGCTATGAGTTTAGAAAATCAGATCAACACAAAGCTTAAAGATGCCATGAAATCGAAAGATAAGGTAGCTTTGAGAAGTTTAAGAGCCATTAAGGCTGAAATTTTAAAGGATAAAACCAAAGAGGGTGGAACCGGAGAAGTGTCAGAGGATAATGCGCTTAAAATTTTAACTAAAATGGCCAAACAAAGGAGAGATTCTCTTGAGATTTTTAAAGGCCAGGGTAGAGAAGATTTAGCAGTCATTGAACAAGAAGAGTTGACTGTTTTAGAGCAGTTTTTGCCAAAGCAAATGACAGAGGCTGAAGTAACAGAATCATTAAAAGGCATTATTGAAAAATTAAATCCTGGAGGTCCGCAAGATATGGGCAAGGTAATGGGAGTAGCAATGAAAGAACTTTCAGGAAAAGCAGATGGAAAAATTATTTCATCAATTGTACGAAATTTATTGAATAACTAAATAAACCGATATGTTATTGGATATCGTTTTCCTGGTTTCGATTGTTTACGGAATTTTCATGGGCTTTTCATCAGGCTTTTTTGGCTCTGTCTTGAAAATGTTCAGGTATTTTCTGGCCTTCATTTTATCGATGAAATCCAGTTACCTTTTAATGGACTATCTGCATTACAATACAGGAATTGAAACAGCACATTTACCACTTTTTGCATTTATATTAATGTACATTTTGGTAATGGGTGTAATGACCGCCGTCAATTCTGTTTTAGGAACGCTTAAAATGGGGGACAGTGGAAATACTTTGTGGAACCGTGGAATAGGATTATTGGCTTGGAGTTTCATGCTAAGCACCTTGTTTAGCGCTTTCATTGCTTTCGGAGAACAGACAGGATTCATTTCACCAAAGCTATTGGCTTCATCAGCAGTTTATCCTTACGTAGTGGATATTTATCCAGTA
>CALBCY010000222.1 GCA_937927195.1 uncultured Chitinophagales bacterium | reverse complement strand
GTTTTGAAAATTGTTAAACATTATCTAAAGAAATTAGGCTTATTTGCTGCGCAAGTAAATGATTTTTAATAAAATGCGCGCATTTTAAACAAAATTCAATAAAATGGTAGGTTTTCTCAATGCTGTGTGGTTTTATATCTCCAATTGCTTTCTGATCTTTTTGACCAATTCAATTGAAGTATCTGCCAGTTTAGCGATTTGTAGGTCGGAAAGAAAAGGAAAATCCAGAATTGCAGTTTTAATAACTTTAAATTCCATTGCTTCTTTGGCTTCTTCACGCCCTTCTTCGCGTCCTTCTTCACGTCCTTCTTGTTTCCCTCTAATGTATTGCCGATCAAATGTGTTCATAGCTAAAGATTTTAATTAGAAAGGCTATTCAGTAATCATTTTTCCAATTGCTTTCTGATCTTTTTGACCAATTCTATTGAAGTATCTGCCAGTTTAGCGATTTGTTCATTGGAAAGAAAAGGAAAATCCAGAATTGCAGTTTTAATAACTTTAAACTCCATTGCTTCTTTGGCTTCTTCACGCCCTTCTTCACGCCCTTCTTCACGCCCTTCTTCACGCCCTTCTTCACGCCCTTCTTGTTTCCCTTTAATGTATTGCCGATCAAATGTGTTCATAGCTAAAGATTTTAATTTTGGTGGACTCTCTTCTATTAGAAATTGCAATTCACTTTTTTCAAGTTCCAAACATTCCATTAAGTAAACGAAAATAGTTTTATAAAATGATTCTCCAAGTTCTGATTCTGTAAAACTGTTAAGATTGAAAAAAATCTTTTCTTTTTGACTGAGAACATAGGCTTTATCGTTCTTATGTTTTAATAAAATTAAACTATTTGTAAGAAAGTTCACTTTTATTTTCAATATTTCTTTGTCAGAATAACTAGACAAATCTGTTAAATGATAATCAAATTCTGGTAGGTATTGCTGCTGGTATTTAAAACTAGTTGGAAAGTAATTGCTGAGCGTTTTTTTTCTCCATTTTCTATTGCCATGGTAAACAACTACAGGTATTATCAAGCTTAAGCTCTTTGAATTTTGTTTGATTTCTGATTCCCAAGCATTCAGCATATATCTAAGCAACTGGAAATGAATGAAATCCGATGTATAACTTTTGTGCTCTAACAATAAAACAACCTTTAAATGATTGTTGTTAATGGATCTGCAAGAGTATACTATATCTGCAAAGTATTCTTTCAAATCTTCATCAATAAATGAAACCTTTTCCTTTTTGAGAGTTCGAAGGTCAAAGGAATCTACCAGTTTTTTTGGTAAAAAATGTTTGATAAAATCTAGAGCAACTGATTTTATAGAAAACGTTGCTTTAAATAACTTATCATGTGGGTTGTGTTTCTTTGACATTGAGAATAGGTTCTATACCTATATAATGCCAAAACTTTTTTTTGCAAGTAAAATGTATTTGATTTAGATAACGAGGAAGAATCTTTTTTTTATTATAAATTGTTGTTAATCAATACGTTTTTATGCTAAAAAACACCAGCATTTGGTTGTAATGAATTACACTTTTGTTTTTGCCATTGTTTTACCATTGTTGTTGTCTTTTCATTGCTTACACGGTTCGTTATTCTTCAGTCATTTTTTTATGTAATTCATTGATGGACATTACAGCGGCTGAACCATACCACTCTTTCAATTCCATGATCAAACTGCCGGCTTGGATGGCTGGGTCGGAATTGGTGAGTTCTTTGGCTTCTTCAATAGTTTCTACATTGAAAACATAAATTCCCCTTAAATCTCCTTGAGTCAAAAAAGGACCGGCAAGAACCAGTTGCCCTGCTTCAGCCATTTTACCAATATTTTCCATATGTGCTGCTTGTAAAGCATTGGCCGCTTCTTGGTCTAAATCTCTATTGGGTCCTGTTTTTAAAAATGCAATGACATATTTTTTCATGCCGTATTCATCTGCATGATACTTTTCTCTAAGGTCATCTGCCGTTTCCTCTGAGCTTACTTTTTCAATTGAACTGCAATGGTCTTTTATGACATACCATTTACCAGCTTCTTTCCTAAGCACATAAGTGACAGACATTCTGTTGAAATATGGCTTGCCATTTCGAAGTGGTTCTTTGTAAATAGCTTCAGTAACGGCCAAGCCAATGGTTTTACCTATTTCTGTGCTGACAATTTTTGTTGCCATAGTCCAAGATTTGTCTTCGAACCATTCTTCATGGAAAGCTAAAAAACCGTCAATACCTTCGATGATTTCTGTTCCTGGTAAAATTAATTGCATTTGTCCACTAGGAGAAAGCGTACTGCTTAGTGATTCCAAATCCCTGTTAGAAATTGCATTTAAGTGTTTTTGCATTGTGGCAATAAATTGTTGCTCATTCGTGGAGAGGTTTACAATTTTATCAGGGTCACTTTTACTTTCATTATTTGCCTGGCCATTGAATACTGAGAACAAAAGGAAGAACAAAACTGAGACTATTTTTAAACTATGCTTTTTCATTATTTTCGTTTTTAATCAGCCGAAAATAACGAATTTAGAATAAAATTGAGCTTAATTAAGCATTAAAAAAAAGCTTGATTTTATATATAAATTTAGCCTGATAACTAAAGTATGCGATTGAGCTATTTGTTTCTATACTGGATTTTTAATGGTTAAAAAAAAATCCGATCAGTTTCTATGAAGTTTTATGCAGTTTCTTTGATATGCAAAATCATTGCTTGCCTTTTGTATGATCAACAAAGGTCCTGGTGAAATTTTCTAAAAAAACAATACTTCTTAATTTATGGGGCAATTTATGAGGCAATTTATGGGGCATATGTAATGAAAAATGCCTTTTGGCCAAAAGAACAAATTAAAGCTATTTTTTGAATTATTGATCTTTGGTTTCGGCTATTATTACACCAAAATTACCGTCTGTTTGTTCCCACTCTTTTGCAGGTAAATATGCCCTTGATACAAAGCCGTCCAAATACAGGGCATTTAAACATCCTTTGTTTTTAAAATAGGTAGCCAAATCGAAAAAGTTGATTTTTTGTTTGGACATAGCAAAAAGGATTTTTCCATTTGGTAAAATTCCCACTGCATTTCGGATGTGTAAATTAGAAGAACCCTTTTTGAAATGACCATTCATCCTTCCATTTGATAAGAGCATTGGTCCGGATTGTGTCGCATATTTTATTTCATCGAAACCCTTTTTTTGCATTTCCATTGTACTGCAAACAAAGCCTTCATTCTCATTGCTTAGATAGAATACTCCGTTGGGCTGCATGTAAAAATTGCCATAGGCTTTTTCTATTGTGTTCAGCTTTTTGTAAAGTTTGTTGTTTTGTATAAACAAGCCTTGTGGAGATCGATCTTTAAGATACATACCTCCATTCATAGCAAATTTTAAATCTTGGCATTTGTCGATTAGGTGATCCTTTAGTTTTTTGAAATTGCCAATTATTTTACCCTCCTCATCTTTCCAATAAAAAGCCAGCTTCTGTTCTTGCGGATCAACGATGTGCGAAAGGATTGTACCTTCTTCAATTGAATAGGCTCGGTCTGATTGCTGAACCGTGAAGGAAGTGAATATTGCAATGCTGACAAAAAGGATCAGGTATTTTTGAAATTTCATTGGTAGAATTCTTTGTCATTTAACGTGTTGCTTGCTTCCTTTATTTTAAGCTGCCTGCTTTGAATAAAATACTTTGCCTACAGACAATGTTGTTTCAATGATTGATTTGGATCTCTTTTTAAGAAGAAATGATTCTACCAATGGCCAATAGCTTGTCACAATAAAAAGAGGGAACCGGATAAAATCCTGCTCCCTCTTAAAAAAAAATCATTAACGAGAATAAATTTATTTTTTGATGACTTTTATACTCTTGCTCATTTTAGAGTTTTGAATGTTTATGAAATAAATGCCATTTGGTAAATCGTTTCCTTGGTCATCTTTCCCATCCCATTTAAATTGGAATTTACTAGAATTTTCAGCCCCGTTTAAAACTGGTTTGAGGATTAATTTCCCATTTCCATCAAAAATTAGAAGGACTAGTTCGTCCTCTTTCATTTCTTCTTCCAATTGAATTTCAATCATACAAAAATCTGAGAAGGGATTGGGGCTTGCAGTGAAGAAAAACTGTTGATTCGAATTTACCTCTTCGATCTCTGTGGTGAAGTCTCCTTCAGAAATTATTTGGTCAATTACTTCCAAGTCTTCACAAGTTGCACATTCTTCAGCTCCGTTTTCAAGGTCGACAGCCAAGAATGCTGTATAGGAAGATAATACTCGTTCCTGCTTACTCATTTCAATAATGGTTAAAATGTCTTGGTTGTCATTGGCATAAACTTCCAGTTCTTTAATCTTGTGACCGTACCAACTTTCTCTGCATAAACTATCAGCATTGGCTAAGTCGCTTTCTTGGATCGAAACGTTTTCATAAATGAATTCATTTTCGTCTGAGTTTTCGACAGAGCCGAAAAACTCAATGCTGGTTGGCGGATTTCCAGAGTATTTTCCACTTTGTAAAATTACCTGATTAGAATTGGTAGATTGTCCTAAGTAGTTTTGATAAAATCTGTCAAAGGTAAATCCTGCTTGTGCTGTTGGAAATAAATCGAAATCAAATGTAGTGCTATTAAATTCATTGAAAATTTGATTTATTCCTTCCCATATATTACTGCTATTGTTGGTAAGTGGGCCAATGTTTTTGCCAAAGGTAGATTCGCAAATATTATGGAGAAAATTTTGATTTGAGAAATAAATTTGAGATGCTCCATTCCAAGTGCCATCCCAATAATAATTTTGTGATCTATAATTAACAACGTTTATCTTAATATTTTCATTGACTAGTGACTCTGCGATATCGGAATAATAATAGTTCGAAACGTCTGTTTCAGAATTTGTAAATAATATTATTTCTCCTCCTTCATTGCTTTCTGTGATAAATGAAATCCCATCTTCGATCAAACTTGTTAGGTTGGATTCACCGGAAATGTTTTCTTTTAAATGTTCAATTGCAAGATCAATAAATAGCTCGTCCACATTGATCCAAAATCCGAAGCTAATGTTTGTAGATGATTCAGAATTGAAACCAAAATTGACTTTGTCGTCTTCGTCCAAATATTCAAGGAGCATTGTTTTTGCATAATCCGCCAATGCTTCTACTTCGGAATTCTCTCCCTGATTATCAAACAACAGTAGCACATTGTTTTGTTTTGGAAGTTGTTCTATAGGTGGAGGAAAATAGGCCAGTTCATAAAACTTGTCTCCTTGATCCTCAAATTGCTGGATGAATAAATTGTTTTCATTGAATGGAGCTTGAGCTGCAAATTGAAGTGGTTGGTCTAAATAGGTTCCGGGAAATTCGAAAAGAGTTGTCCAGCCATAATCGACTAAATTAGTAGGTTGGCCAATGATGTCGTGATTCCCCAAAATTCTGGGATTTTCAAAGTTCTCATTTTCTTGAATGATTAGGGTGAAATTGTCTAAAGGAACAAATGATGTTTTTAAAATATCAGTTGGCAACCATGTTTTGATAGAACTTTCATCCCAAATATTGGGAACCAAATAGGAGATTTTTATTTTCCTACTCTCACCCTCAACTAAGGGAAAAATTCTGAAATGGTAACCGCCATCTGATCTTTTGTACAAAATAGAAGGATCAGTGTTTCTATCTACAATGCTCTCGTAGATATTAATAGCTGACCAAGTCTCAACTACATCAGCTTGGACGATGGTTACATTGTCAAGCATCCAAAGCCAAGAATCGTAAACAATGGTTCCTTCTGGTAAATCGAAGTCCATTACAATTTCGCGGTTACCTGAGAAATCTAGATTCGATCCATTTTCTGAAATGGTGAGAATCATTTCAATATTGGTATATAGACCTTGAGGTTGGACGATGATGGTTGCCTCGTCAATAGAGCCTCGATGACCGTCGTGCCACCAACGATCTGGATCTATTATTTGAAGGCTGTTGAAAGCGAAAAGATTAGAAGTGAAAAAGGCAATAAACAGACAAAGGGTAAATTTTGTTTTCATTTGTTTGTATTTTGATTATCGATGTTTGTTGCTATAAAAATAGCTCCTTATTGAGCTATAAATGCCATTAAATTGCCATTTTACAAAGCGCTTGCAACCATCAATGAATTAATACTGTCCGTTTGAAATCTTATTTTAGTCTAAACGTGGGAGATAATTACGATGCCAATTTTTTATTTAATAGGGGAGTGGGATCAAGGTAAAACATTTTCTTCCAGCCCTGCGGGCTGGAATCTGCTTTCCAAATGTAAGGGATCAATGATAAGATTGAATAATGAAGATGGGGACCTTTGCCTTTTGCATTGCCAGTTGAACCAACCGTTCCAATTTTAGCGCCTGATTGTATTAGGTGAGAATTTGCATTTATACTGTTTAGGTGGGCATAATAATGCAATCTCCATTTTGGACCGACATCTGTGCGACGCTTCGATAAAATCTAGTTGGTAGTACTTAAGGATCGATTATTAATC
>CALBCY010000221.1 GCA_937927195.1 uncultured Chitinophagales bacterium | reverse complement strand
ATATTCGCTCCGTTTTGTAGGGAGAGCAAATGAGCTATACTGCTGGCATTCAAAGCTTCAGTCGCTTCAATGTCCAACAATTTGTAAAGCATGGATTTTCGTGAAATGCCTACTAAAATTGGGCAAGCCATAAATTGAAATTGCTCTAGATTCTTCAATAGGCTGAAATTGTGTTCGATTGACTTTCCAAATCCAAATCCTGGATCGATTATTATTTCACGAATACCCGCCTCCTTACAATCAAATATTTTTTGGCTGAAATAATCCAATTGTTCGCCAATGAGGTCCTCATACTCAGGATTGTCTTGCATGTCTTTTGGTGCACCCTTCATGTGCATTAAAATATAAGGGACCGAGAGATTGCCTACAGTTTCAAGCATTTTATCATCAATGCTTCCAGCAGAAATGTCGTTGACCAAGGACGCACCCAAATTAACAGCCTCCTTGGCAACCAGCGAATGAACCGTGTCGATAGAAATAATTGCCTTGTCAAAGGTTTTTTTTATTTTTGAAATAGCAGGAGCAACCCTGTTCAATTCTTCCTCTGGTGAAATTATTTCAGCTCCTGGCCGAGATGACATTCCACCAATATCAATTATATCAGCACCTTCAAGAAGCATTTGGCCGACTCTGCGAAGAATATTGGTTTCTTCGGTATATTTGCCACCATCGAAAAAGGAGTCAGGAGTTACGTTTAATATCCCCATAACCTTTGGTTTTGAAAGGTCCAACAGGCGTCCTTGACAATTAATAGTGAAATGATTTTGAAATGCCTTTTCCATTATTTCCTTTAAAAAAAAATGATAAATACTGAGCAACTGGCTAATTTAATACTCCTTAACTAAAACTTTAGTTGAAATGAATTATCTTTGTTTCATGAAAAAAAGTCGTTGATAATAATGATTTACTCAATTTTATGTAAATCAATTTAAGCCAATTTGGTAAAGTTTAAAAATAGGTACAAATTTGCACTTTAAATAGAAAGGATAATTGTTATTATTTTAATGATCAAATGGACAAATCGAGCAAGTAAATGGCGAATGAAAAAACATCTGGACAGTTTGATGCAGTAATAGAATCCTGTCAAGCAATTTTTGATAAAAAAACCAGTGATTACGGTACTGCTTGGAGAATTCTAAGACCAAGTTCATTGACTGATCAGATTTACATCAAAGCTGCCAGAATCAGAACCTTGCAGGAAAAGAAGGTGCAAAAGGTGGAGGATGATATTGAATCTGAGTTCATAGGAATAATCAATTATTGCATCATGGCTTTGATTCAATTGGAATTGGGGAGAAGCGATACTGCCGACTTAACTTATGAGGAGGCATTGAAGCATTATACAGGAAAGGCCAAAGTCGCCAAAGACTTGTTAGAAAACAAGAATCACGATTATGGGGAGGCTTGGAGAATGATGCGAATCAGTTCCATGACAGACCTCATTTTACAAAAGCTATTAAGAATAAAACAAATTGAAGACAATGCTGGCGAAACTTTGATCTCAGAGGGGATTGACGCCAACTATCTAGATATAATTAACTACGCAATTTTCTGCTCAATAAAAATATTGGAAGGAGAAAAGTAAAGCCTAATGCTGATTGCCAAAGGTTAACAGACGAAAGCTCAAAATGAAAAAGCCAAGGGCCAAAGGCTAGCAGCCAAAAGCTCAAAAATAAATATTATGAATGTATACACTTTAACCGGATTAATTGCAGTACTTGCTATTGGCGTTACAATAGTTTCAGCAATTCTCAGAAGACCAGACAACTGGGTGATGTTTTACCTCAGGAATTTCCTTGGAACTTACTTCGTTTTTTCAGGAGTAGTGAAAGCCATAGATCCGATTGGTACATCAATTAAAATGGGAGATTACTTTGCGGTTTTTTCAACCCATTTTTCCTTTTTAACTCCATTGTGGGACATGCTTGCAAAAATTGCATTGCCATTTGCAATGTTCATGATCATACTTGAAATCGTTTTGGGTGTTTTGTTGATACTGGGTATTTTCAGAAAAACAACTTTGTGGTTGTACATGGCCATTATTGTATTTTTCCTTTTCCTTACTGGATTCACCTTCATGACTGGATATGTCCCAGGAGATGCGACCTTCCTTGAATTCTCAAAATGGGTTCCATTTCAGGAAAACAATATGAAAGTTACCGATTGTGGTTGTTTTGGTGATTTTGTAAAATTAAAACCATTTGAATCTTTCTGTAAGGATATCATGTTATTGGTAATTTTACTATTAATACTACCATTTAGAAATACAATCAAAAGCGTTCTTGGAACCTCTGCTTCCCTTGGAATATTTGGTATTTTAACGGTATTATCAATATGGTTTTCTTTTAGAAATGTAAACAACTTGCCGATCAAAGATTTCAGAGCTTATGCTGTTGGAACGGATTTGAGAAAGTGTACTTCTGACGAGGGACTTGATCCAGGAGAGAAGATTGTGAAATTTGTTGTTACCAAAGACGGTCAGGAAAAGACTGTTGGTTCGAACGATTTTGGAGCCGCTTCCTCAGATGGTTGGAAATACAAGGACAGAATCGATGAGGTGATAAGAGAACCAGAATTGCCTAAGTGCAAAGATTTCATCGTTGTCAACAATGATGGAGAAGAGTTTCAGGATGTTGTCCTTGGTCACAAAGGCGTTTCATTCTGGGTAAATTCATACGATCTTGACAAAGCTGATAAAGAAGGCTTTGGAACCATCAACAGTTTGCTTAAAGCGTTTAATTCTCAAGGCGTGAAAAAACTTGGATTGACAGGAACGGATATTACAAAGGCCAATAAATATGCGGATGGTCAATTTGAATTTTACAATTTGGATGCCACTCCAATCAAAACAATGAACAGAGCCAATCCTGGCCTTACAATAATTAAGGATGGGGTAGTGGTTGGAAAATATCACCACAATCATTTGCCAGATGCGGCTTCTTTGAAGAAAGAATTGGGCTTGTAAAAGTGAAATAGAGTATTCTTGAAAAAATCAAAATGATTCATTAAAAAGAGCTTGTCATATATTGGCAAGCTCTTTTTTTATACATCCATCTTTTAAAAACCAAGCGTCATGGGGCTTGACCCAAGATCCCACAGATCATCCCAGTTGATAAACCATTCCGTCATTTCTTGCTTAGCTCATGATCCCGAAAATCAACTGTTACACAAAAGCGCAAAGATAAAATCAAGAGGAGTGCCCTATGAGAAAAAGATAAATGGATTTCTTATTTTTAGCCTCAATAAATTCAGTTATGAGATACTTAATAATTTTCTTGCTTAGCATTCCATCTATTTTATTGGCTCAGGATGATCCAATGTTTGACATCTGCCCTTTAAAAATTGGGGAGGAAATTCCTGAAGGAATTGTACTTTCTAGTTCAGATGCTACAGAAGTTTCTTTGGAAAAAATATTGTCAGATCAACCAACCGTTCTAATTGTTTATCGTGGCGCATGGTGTGGCTATTGCACCAAACATTTGAGTGAATTAGAAGCTTCTTTTGGCAGCATTGATTCAATGGGTTATCAAATAATTGGTGTTGTTCCCGATGCGCCTGAAAACCTAAAAACCAGTGTTGACAAAACTCAGGTCAATTTCGATTTATACTCAGATGCAAAGCTCAGTTTGATTTCCTCATTCGGCTTGGATTGGAAAGTGGACGATGAAAAATTTCAAAAGTACAAAAGTGAATACAAAATAGATTTAGAAGAATGGAGTGGGGAAGTGCATCACAGTCTTCCAGTTCCAGCTGTTTACATCATTGAAGAAGGAGTTGTAGAATTCAGTTATGTCAATCCTAATTATTCAAAAAGATTAAAGGTCGAAACTTTGCTAGCGATATTGGGAAGTCTATAATAAAATATTTTACCCATGAGAATTTTGAAATTTTTCCTTTCTTTTTTTGGACTCCTATTGATATTCGGTCTTTTGTTCTTTTTCTTGTTTGCTGGTTCCTTGGTCGATAAAAAATTGAATGGTGTTGATCGAAGCAACAATCCCGAGCTTTCAGAAAAAGCCAAACAATTGCATCCTAAATTGACCATTGGCGATTGGCATTCCGACAATATGTTGTGGGACCGTGATCCTCTGGAAAAAATTTCTCACGGCCATGTCGATGTTCCAAGATTGATTGAAGGCAATTACACTTTGGCGGTATTTGATGCGGTAATAAAATCACCAAGAGGATTGAATTACAACAAAAATTCTGCTGATGCAATGGACGACATTACCTTATTGGCAATGGGCAATCGTTGGCCAATGAGAACATGGACGAGCCTTTGTGAAAGGGCTTTGTATCAGAGTGAAATGATGCACAAAGCAGAGCGAGAATCCAATGGGAAACTTCAATTGATAAAGACAAAAGCGGATTTGCAAAATTACTTGAACGAAAAGAAAACCAAAGCTAAGATGGTTGCCGGAATGTTATCTATTGAAGGATTGCATGCTTTGGAAGGGGAATTTGAAAACCTCGACCGACTCATTGATGCGGGTTATAGAATGATGGGACCCGTGCATTTTTTTGACAATAAAATGGGAGGATCTTCCGCAGGTGTTGAACAAGGAGGCTTAACAGAATTTGGGGAAAAGGTTATTCGTGAAATGGAAAAGCGTTCTATCATCATTGATTTGGCACATTCTTCTTCCGCATTGATCGCAGATATTTTGAAAATTGCTAAGCGACCTGTCGTTGTTTCGCATACAGGCGTTCAAGGAATAAAAGACAGTCCGCGCAACCTTTCTGATGAGGAAGTCAGAGCCATAGCCGCCAATGGTGGAATCATTGGAATCGGATTTTGGGAGGAAGCAGCAGGTGGGAAAAGGCCACAAGACATTGCAACTGCTATCCGTTATGTCGTTGATTTAGTGGGGATTAAGCATGTTTCCCTCGGTTCGGATTTTGACGGTTCGGTGGTCGTCCCTTTTGATTGTTCAGAAATTATTTATGTAACGGATGCATTAATCAAGGAAGGATTTTCTGATGATGAGATAGACCAAATCATGGGTAGGAACCAAATAGAATTTCTTTTGAACAACTTACCGGACTAAATTATTGACGGATTATTCGAGCTATATCCTTAATAATAGGTTGGTATTGATTAAATTTAGGTTGAAATGGTCGTTGAACGGACCTTTTGTTTCATAATCTTTAAAAAAAAACTGCGATACACTAAAATAAACTTTAAATAATACGTCAAGCCTAACTTTTTATGATAAAATTTAAATTCCCCAATAATTTGCTGGGATCCATTGGAGTACTTTGTTTTGCTCTATTTGGGACAGCTGATTTAAATGCTCAAGCAAATTCGCAAGCAAATTCTCAAACCAATTCTCAAACCAATTCGCAAACCAATTCGCAATACTTCATGAGCGGTTCAGCTCCTGCTGGTTCAACTGAAAAAGCCAGCCCTGAAAATATCCAGAGAAGTACTTGTGGCAGCCACGATACCTATCGTTCCCTGGATGGAACTTGTAACAATATAGATGTTAATTCGGATTGGGGATCTACGCACTCAGTTCTGGTAAGAATGATGCCAGCGGTCTATGATCCAAGTTATGAGCCTACCTCACAAAATAGGATGAATCCAAGAATGATTAGCAATAGAGTTTTTCAGGATGATGTCAATGAAGCATCTGAAGCTTTAAGTGCTTTTACTTTTACGTGGGGGCAATTCATCGATCACGATGTTACGCTTACCCCTGAATCTGAGGTTGAAATGATGACAATCATGCCTTCTGGAGATGAAGGGGATGTTATCACGACTCCGATTACTCAACCAAGATCTGAGCCAATGCCTGGAACTGGATCAGGTGGCGTAATGAGAGAGCAGTTTAACAATACAACTGCCTGGTTAGATGCCTCCGCAGTTTATGGGAATGACATTGACAGAGCCAATTATTTGAGATCATTCGTAGATGGTAAATTTAGAATGTCCACTGGCAACTTATTGCCTTATAACACGCTGAGTGGTGAAAAAAATAGCCCAATAGATCCAGATGCTCCGCTAATGTTTGGAGACGACAATGGTATTCCGGTTTTTGTGGCAGGAGATTTCAGAGCAAATGACCAATCGGGACTGTTAAGCATACATACTTTGTTTGCAAGATTTCACAACAACAGATGTGATCAACTGATTGCAAATGGAATGACTGGTGATGAAATGATTTATCAGGAAGCCAGGAAATATGTGGGAGCTGTTATCCAAAACATTACCTTCAATGAGTTTTTGCCGGCTTTAGGAGTTTACCTCGATCCGTATCAAGCTTATGACCATACTGTTCAGCCAGACATCATGCATATTTTTGCAGTTGCTGCCTACAGAATTGGTCATACCATGGTTACGAAAAAATTACTTTTGAGAGATGAAGACGGTGGACCTGTTGGTCCAGCTTGGTTGATGTTGAGACAAACCTTCTTGAATCCTAATTGGGTAGCCAATTATGGAGTTGAGCCTGTTTTGAGTGGTATGGGGCAATTGAATCAAATGAAAATTGATGCAAAGATTGTTGAGGATTTGAGAAGCTTTTTGTTCAATCCGGGATTGCCAGGACCCGGAATTGATTTGGCTTCTTTGAATATCCAAAGAGGTAGAGATCATGGTCTAGAGGATTACAATGATTATCGTCAAATTTTTACAGGGAATGCAGCAACGGATTTTAATGACATCACTTCTGATACTGATTTGGCTTCAACACTTGAATACATTTACCAAGACATCAATGACATTGATCCTTGGGTTGGTTTCCTTTCGGAAGACATTGCTGCAGGATCAGAATTGGGCGCAACGATTAGAGCTATTTTGAAAGCGCAGTTTGAGCACATCAGAGATGGAGATTATTATTACTATGAAAACGATCCTGCTATTTCAGCGGCTATGCTTTCAGAAATAAACAATGTGCGTTTATCAGATGTCATTATTGAGAATTCTGACATTAGCGATATTCAGGAAAATGTATTTTATCAGGAAAGACGTTCTCTCTGTGAGATTGATTATGAAAACGGATTGTTAGAAAGAGAAGGAGCCTTATATGGTGAGCCTGCTTTTGAAACCGATGGAAATGAAATATACAGTTGGTATGATATGGATGGTGAAATGGTTGCTCAATTTATTGACAATCCATACTATTCGCCAGAAGAAATTGGTACTTACTTCTTGATAATCATGGATCCAGATACCGACTGTTATCAAAACTTCGAACCGAGGTTTATTTCAGAGGTAGATGGTTGTTGTGAATTGGATGATTGAAATTTAATAAAAAAAAATCGTGGCAAATTCTTATTGATTAAGAATGTAATACAAAATCAATTGCCAGAATCCGATGTCTGTTTTATGGACATCGGATTTTTTTATTTAGTAGATAGGTCTTCGATGGTTTTGGTTTGCATCCGGAGTTTTTGATTGGGAGTCGAACTAGTAGATATTCTATTTGGTGTATGTGTGTCAGGATCATTTCACGAAAACTTAGCGACAAGTGGTGCGCGTGATTTCGGATATTTTCTAACTATTTTTCTCCGCTTAGAAAATGGTGGCATTGAAAATTCCGAAATGACGGTTGGGTGTGTGTGTTGTGTTGTGTTGTGTGTGTAGTGTTTGTGTCAGGATCATTTCATGAAAACTTAGCGACAAGTGGTACGCGTGATTTCAGATATTTTCTAACTATTTTTCTCAGTTTAGAAAATGGAGGCATTGAAAATTCCGAAATGACGGTTGTTGTGTTGTGTTGTGTTGTGTTGTGTTGTGTTGTGTTGTGTTGTGTTGTGTTGTGTTGTGTTGCGTGTGTTGGTGTGTAGTGTTTGTGGCAGGATCATTTCACGAAAACTTAGCGACAAGAGGTACGCGTGATTTCGGATATTTTCTAACTATTTTTCTCAGCTTAGAAAATGGTGGCATTGAAAATTCCGAAATGACGGTTGTTGTGTTGTGTTGTGTTGTGTTGTGTTGTGTTGTGTTGTGTTGTGTTGTGTTGTGTTGTGTTGCGTGTGTT
>CALBCY010000220.1 GCA_937927195.1 uncultured Chitinophagales bacterium | reverse complement strand
GGTCGATCCGGTACAAGTAATTTCACCTTGGCAATCCACAACGATTGGAGTTCCCGCTGTAGGAAGTTGACTTGGTGAACATGAAACTAGCTGATAAGAGTATTCTCCTAAAACAAAAATTTCTGTTACAGCAACAATTGACGGACCAATCGAAGGATCAATTTCACCCAAAGCATTCCAATCCAAACCATCCAAGAAAGCCTGAAGGTTTGAAACAGGACTAAAGCAATCTTCAACAGGAGGATTGTCTCCACATACCCAAGTGCTGGCTACTTGAGTCAGGCCATAAGCTGTCACACAGGAAAAGTTGCTTCCGTCCGTGCAATAGAAAGTTCCGTCTTCAAGATAAAGGACTGCGCCATCATTGCTTTCAATGAACAAATATTGGAAATTACCACTTTGATAAACCGTAATACTTGTCCCTTGACAATCATTCGGATCAACGACATCGCTCAACCAGCTGAAATCTGTGAAAATTGGTGGATTGGTTGTTGGCGGATTGTCGCCACAAGACCATGTGCTGACAACTTGAGTCAATCCGTAAGCTGTTATACAAGAGAAGTTGTTTCCATCGGTACAATAGAATGTGCCGTCTCCAAGATATAGTACAGACTCCTCATTTGTTTCAATAAACAAGTATTGGAAATTGCCACTCTGATAAACTGTAATGTTTGTGCCTTCACAATTATTTGGATCAACCACATTGCCTAACCAAGTATAATCAGTAAATATCTGCGGATTGGTCGTTGGCGGATTGTCACCACATGACCAGGTGCTGACAACTTCGTTCAATCCGTAAGCTGTCACACAAGAGAAGTTGTTTCCGTCGCTACAATAGAAGGTGCCATCTCCTAAATATAGAACGGACTCCTCATTCGTTTCAATGAACAAGTATTGGAAATTGCCACTTTGGTAAACGGTTACATTTGTGCCTTCACAGTTGTTTGGATCTACTACATTGCTCAACCAAGTATAATCCGTGAATATTTGCGGATTGTTTGTTGGGTCTTCGCAAACAGAATATACAATAGGTCCACTATTGGTTGGACCAGGGTTTGGAATCGTAAGTCCGTTGCAATCGACCCATGAAAAATAACCTATGGCTGGACCAACACAGTGGCTGATGTCATAAATGTATTGTCCATTTAACAAGATTTCTCTTACTTGAATATTATTTATACTTCCATAGCCTGCAGTTATTGCCGCAATATCTGGTATTGAATTAACCAATGCTTCATAATCTGTTACTGGACTGCTGCAGGGTTCTGTTGGATTGTCTCCACAAGTCCAAACCTCATCTGGATTGCTCAAACCATAAGCAGATGTACAACTAAAGCTTCCGAAATCGGAACAATAGAAACTACCGTCTGACAAATACAAAGATCCGTCGTTTGGACCGCCAATGATGTACAAATATTGGTAAGCACCGAAGTCATAAATTTCAACTGAATTTCCTTGACAATTATTTGGATCAATGACGGTATTCAACCATGAATAATCCTCAAAAATTTGATCATTGGTATTGCCACCGCAATTGTCATCAAGGACAATGTTGAATGTCCAAGTTGCCTGACAAGGAGTAGGATTGTCTGGTCCGGCCGTATTAATTGTATAATAAACTGTGCCCGGGCCATTGAAAATATTTAAGGATAAAATTCCATCTGAATCTGCATCGCCAACAATGTTCTGAAGATCACCACCCAAGTTTCCTGTTCCATCGCAAGGATTGGAAGCTTGGCCGGGGTAGGGGACCAATGAAATATCAATTTCAAGAACATCACCTACACAAGCTGAGTAATCATATGTGCCAGGTTCCAAGCCAAATGGCCCGCCAGTTTCAGCCTCTTCAATGCAGGTAATGATTACTGCATTTTGAGCATTAGGGCAAGGAGTACTAAAGTCCGCCAGTTCATAATCGAAGTTTATTATTTGACCATCGTAATGGTCAAAGTCTATCCCTTCAGCATAATAGGGATCTAATATTTGAGTACCGGATTGAATGAAGAAAAATAATTCTCCCGGACTGCAGTTGTCAAAGAAAATAACCCCTGAGTTATTGGAACAATCTGCAACCGGTCCTGCCGCATCAACCTGATCGGCTCCAATGCTCGGACTACTGTCTCTAATTTCACCATCATAATCAGCAAGACCGGATTGTTGTGGATCGCCAATGTTGTACAATGCCGGATTGTTGATGTGCAAATCTTCTTCGCTTATATAATCAGGACCAATTTGAACAGAATTGTCATTCAAACCCAATAGGTCTATTATTAAGCCAATTTGGTCTGATTCATAATAATAGTCATCTGCAAATTGACCTGCTGTTTGATAATAATTATTGTAATCTATATCCCAATTGACTCCTTCAGGAAAATCCAAAAGATCGACTTGAAGATCAACCATGATTGGGTCGCTGTACGATGCGATGTTGTTATTTCGAATTTGCAAAGTGGTTGGATAGTCGTAATAGTCATTTACAATTAGTTCAATTACTCTTGAATCTGTTTCTGCTCCGGTGGTGGTTAAACAATTGTTGTTATTGAACTTCCCATTTATGTTGGTTAATCTAAAAGCCGTTCGACTTGCTGTTATAAAATTATTTTCTATCTCTATATATAAGTCAGTACTTCCAAATAATTCCAAAACGGCATTGTAAAGGATTTGTGAGGTGAATGCATTTTCAATGTCGATTCCGACTCCTCTGAAATAGTTGTTGCCAGTAAGGTTATCATAGTCATTTACTAAAATGGTATTATTTTTTACATTGCCCTTGCAAAGACTCAGTCGGATTGCTCCTTTGCAATTTTTTATTTCATTTCCTATAATATCTATTTCACATACGGTTGCAATCAAGGCTCCCCAACCACTATTGTCTAATATGTTGTTTGTAAAATCTAAATTTGCACATTCCCTAAAAGAAACCATGTTACTGCCTCCGTCTATAAATTGGTTATTGTTCAATACGGCATCGTTGCATTTAAGCATATAAATAATGATTTCTGAACTAGTCGTGCCTTCATACGGCAAGAAAATACAATTTTCAATTTTTATGCATTCAGATCCTTCAAGCGAAATGGCACATCTACCGGTTTTAAATGTAAGATTTTTGTATTCCAATCCATCTACTCCGTCAAAACGAAAATAACAACCAGCAGTATTTTTTTCCAAAATTACATCGGCAGCATTTCCAGTAATGGATTGAAAGATGATTTTGTTTTCGCAGGAGTTTCCAGGGAAATTAGTGACATCGACATTTTGATTAAGATAGGTTCCAGGAGTCAGATTGAAAGTGACATCTCCTAAAATACCATTTACTACTAAATCTTCCACGGCTTCATCAATTCCTTGGTAATCAGCTCCTGCACCACCGATGATGAAAGTTCCAGAAAGACCATTGTTGTTGTTTAATGGATCAAAATTAACAGTAAGAGTGTCATTGGATGGATTGCTGTCCTCAATGCCATTCGGATTGTTGATCCAAAACTTGATTTCATAGGCAATGTCCAACTCTACCTGAACTGATAAATTGCTTTTAGTATGAATGTTTCCTGGAATGAGAGGATAACCATCATAATTTGATGTTGTTTGAGTTACTCCATTGATGGACCAACCATAATCATAGCTGTAAACATTGTCTTGACCAGTGTTTTCAATTTCAAAACTGAGGTAATTGCTACCAAAAACCCAATTGTTATACACATCATAAGCAATGACAGCCAAGTCAGAATTTTGGAAATTTGCACAATCATCCACAACAATATAATAACCAGCAGAGAACGGAACCATTGGGCCTGATGGACCGATAGGACCTGGACCTGTTGGACAAGGTTGTGTTACCGTTTCACTACCACTCATTGTGTAATAGGTGGTTTCTTCTGGCCAAACTTGGGTATATGTTGAGCCACTTGGATCAGCGATGTTATAATTCGGACTGATGACAATATTTGAAGTCGGTCCGGGACCCACTAAACCACAATTATATTCAGGAGGGGCATAATAAACGATATTTGTGGAGTCACCTTGACAAATATAACTGACTGCATAGGCTGTGTAAATAGGTATGTCGGCAACATTGTAATTGAAAGTGATTGAATTATTATTTGCATCGACATCATTGGGAAAGTCTACCCAAACTTCTATTTCATAGTCTGTTGCAGCATCCAAATTCGCATTGCCAATGACTAAGTCGATTGAATTGTATTGTGCTAGATTGGCATCATTCACTGTGTAAGGGCTTTGCAAAATTCCATTTACTGACCAGTTCGCAGTAAAATTATTTATTATGGCATTTCCATCATTTCGAAAGCGTACTTCGATTTCATTTGTTCCACTTGAAATAGGATTGACCGGCTGTAAAAAAGTAGTCAAAGCCAAATTATAATTTAGATCAAATGATTCATAGATTCTTGTTTGAGAATCATTGCCCGGGTTGGAATCAGATAGCCCATTTGGATTGGAAGTCCAGGCTTCAATTTCATAACTGGTATTGCTTTCAAAGAAAAATTGTCCAAGTTCAACATATTTAAAAACTCCTTCCGGAATAGGAAATTCATCATAGGTGACAGGACTTTGATTTACCCCATTTACTGACCAGTTAATTTGTGTATTCCACAATGTTCCTGGTCCAAAATTTTCAATTTTTACCTGCACCAATTGGCTGCCTTCATTTAAAGGGATTCCAGGACTTACAATTGCCGATACACCTGCATCTGTACTTTCTCCGCAATCTTCAACGATAATGTCAAAATAGCCCAGACCTGATCCGTTATACGAAGTCCATGTCAAGGTATAGGAGGTGGTGGTCAAAGGGCTTAATGCAAAATAAGTACAATTAGAATTACAGTTTGAACCGGTGGAGGGGGAAATTGACGATGTTGTTTGCGGTGGACCGTCTGTTCCATTTGGCGGAGCACCAAAAAGTCCTGCACCCATGTTAACAGATTCACCTGGGCAAATGATATACTCATAAGGGCAAGAGGGAATCAATCCTTCATTGGATGGATCAGAACACTGGGCTAAGGTATTTATAAAATTGAAAGATGAAAAAATAAAAATTACAGACAAAAGCATAACTTTTGTCAGGGGTAAAAATTTGAGCATGACGATTCTTTAGTTTAAGGAATTAACACAACTATCCAATGAAATAAATTTCTCAATAAAAAATGATAAATGGGACCTGTCTGCTCAAATTGGGTTGGAAGTTCTGTCTTAGTATTTTCTTGGAGATTCAGCAATCTCAGTGGTATCAGAACTTTGGTTTAATTTGGCTAACGAAAAGAATATGTTTCTTTTCTAAGACAATGTAAAATTAAACTATTTACCATTGGTTGTCAAGAGCTAAGTGCAATTAACTGGATATTTATTTGATTATTTTATGAAATGTTTTTTCGTGAAATACAAATTTTTTTTATTCTAAAATGAATGAATTATAGATATGTGATTTTTTTTTGCAGGAGAAGAATTCTACAATATGAGTCTCGCTGTTAAAACCAAAATCAAATCCAAAACCAAAAATTATTTATCGGGTAATAAATGTATTGAATTGTTTATCTAGGTGGATTTTTATTGAACCCTTTATTTCATCATAAAAAAAGTAAAAAAAAGCAACATCCTGTTTGGCTATTTAATACTTTGACAAGATGTGGCTTGTTTAAAATCTGAATATCTATAAGATTGTTTGAGCTGGTTATTTCCAATCAATGATCACCTATTCATCGAAACTCATTTCAAACATATCTATCCTGGAAAATGCTGATTTCATGATGATGATTAATTTACTATTTAGTAATAGTTTTGTGAATCTTTTAGCTTAAGGAAGCAACGGTCTAAAGGGAATTAAGACCGTTGCTTATTGAAGAGAAGAAATAAATAACAAAACCGAGAATGAAAAAGTATCTAATTATTATTTTAGGAATTTATGAAATTTTATTTTATTCTGAGGAGAACCTCACCGGGCAAAGCCCGGTGAGGGAATTAAAAAACTCCAAGAGCTCTACCTCTGAACCATAAGCGTTTTTGTAGTTTTCGATGAACCGTTATTTAACTCAACCATGTACATTCCATTTGCAAGATCTGAAAGGTCAACAGAGACATTTGATTTGGCTGTGTTGGATGAAACAAATTCAGTTTTCATTAAATTACCTGTAGCATTATAGATGTTGATGATTTGATCTTCTTCGCTTTCCAACAATCCAATATTTAATTGGCCTCTACTTGGGTTAGGGTAAACATTGAACTCTAAAGTTGCCGTCTTTTCTGGGATCAAAGACAAGTTTGTTTTCTTAACGTTATTTTCTTGATAAGTTCCATTTTCATCGTTATCTTCTAATGGTGTCAAGCCCAAAGGATTGCCATCAACAGGTTCAGGGCTTTCTATGATTGGTTGAATTTTTGCAGTTGGAATAGAGGTGGTCGGTAAAAGTGGTTCAATTAGATTGGGGTCTACCATTAGAGAACCAACTGTATTGTTATCAGAATTCGGGACAAGCAATTCACTTGGTCTAATTCCTCCTGGTGTTAGGCCGCTTTGATTGTCAATTGTATTTATTTCAGCACTGACTCCTGAAGGCTGAATCGCCTGATTAATTACTGGCTCAATTATATTTTGGTTAGCCAATCCAGAACCAATTGTATTGTAATCCGAATTAGTTGATTGTAATTCGCTTGGTCTAATTCCTGTAGCTACCATATTGTTTGGATTTGGATTTGGATTTGGATTTGGATTGATTTGAGCACTGACGCCTGATGACTGAATTTCCTGAACAATCTCTGAAACGATTTCAATTATTACATCAGTATTGTTATTGCCATTGGCAACCTCTTGTCCAAAATCTATTTTATTATCATTTTTCCAATTTACATTAATGTTGATGTAGATATTGGTTACCTCTGAGTTCTCAGAAGAAGGAGCTCTTCCTACAACTTGACCTAAGCCTGGTTTGTCTGTTTCAAGAATATTGATTGCTGGAGACAGATCAAATTTGCTACTTTGATTTGAAACAGTTTCGATAAGCTCTTCAGTATTTGTAGTTTCGGTTTCATCCTCACTGTTTGTTGTTTCAGTTGCTTCTGCGCAATCCTCACTCATCATAACAAAATAGGAGTAGGTTTCAACAAAAGTGCTTGAACTGTAGCCATAGCAAGAAACTTGTTGACTTCCCATTCCACAATAATCACTGCCATAGCTCCCACCTTGTGGGCCAGTACTTCCGAAAGGACCTGGGCTTGATGGTGGGGAGGAAGGGGCAGCAGGACAGCTTCTGTTTACTGTTAAGGTGTAAAGGGTGTTGCCAGTTGGTGAAACCTCAATTGTTGGGCAATCAGTACAGATTGACTGATCGGAAGATGCCCAAGTGGTTTCTAAATTATTGGGTAGTATAGTACTCGTATTCGGGCAACTTGGACAAGTGCCAGAAGGGGTAGCTAAAATTGCGGTTTCACCTGGACAAATGTTGATTACTATTTCTGTTTGAGCCTTGATTTGTGTATTGGAAATCAAGCAGATAGCACATAATAGTAGGAATATACTTTTGAATGAATTTTTGATTAAATTTTCGATTAACATGATTTTACGGGGCTTTGGGGCTATTGAATTTGATTTCGTTAAGGGTTTTGTCTGGGATTTAATAATTAGCATTGTTTAAAATTTTACAAGTTAAGAAAGTGTCAAAAAATAAAAGTCGGCAAGATTTTGGACATAGTTTTCCTCTTATGATGAATCATCATTTTTTTGAAATAGCAAAATTGATCTGTCTTTTATCTCACCACAAGACATAAGGATGACCTTGAAAAATTAATTTCATTTTGAAAATTCCAATACTGGACTAAATATGTTTCGGATTGTCAAATTTGAAAAAGGTGGGTGTTCTGCTTTTGGGTTATTTAAGAGATTCGCAATCTCAGTGGTCAGAACACACGGGGTGATTTCAATTTGACTGTTAGTTGAACTTGCTTGGAACCAATCATTCCTTCTCAACAACACTACAAGTTTAAATCATTTTTTATATTGCTGTCAAGTTTTTTGCAATAAAATCATAAAAATAAATTTATAAATACCAAAGAATTCATCAAAAAAAACACAGTAAATTAACAGAATTTATTTGTTTTAAAGTGTAGTTAGTTAATAATCAGTAATTTAAATTGAAATATTTCATGTAGAAAATGCATGATTTATTTTGATTTTTATTTCAAATAAATTGAATATTTTGTTTGTTTTCTTTGAATTGAGAAATTTTATAAGATGTAATTGCGGAATTCCTTCTTTCTATCAACTGGTATTTTATCTTTGAAATTTAGAAATTTGACTAAATATATTTGAATATGAAATCCTATACGAAAGTACATCCTTGGAAAATTATTGAAAAAGGATTCAAGGCGGCAAACAATCAAATATGTGAAAGTTTGTTTAGTCTTGGAAATGGTAAGATGGGGCAAAGAGGTAATTTTGAGGAAGATTTTTCTGGAGCTTCTTTGATGGGAAATTATATAGCGGGTGTGTATTATCCAGACAAGACAAGGGTTGGTTGGTGGAAAAATGGCTATCCTGAATATTTTGCGAAGGTATTGAATGCGGCGAATTGGGTAGGGATTCATGTAGAGGTTGATTCTGAAATTTTAGACTTAGCAAAAGTAAAAGTCAGCAAATTTGAGCGAGTGCTCAATATGAAAGAAGCCTACTTGGAAAGAACTTTTCAAGCAGAATTTAAAAGTGGTAAGAAGATTGAGGTAAAGGCAAAGCGATTTTATAGCATGGTTGACAAGGAGTGTGCAGCAATGAAATATTCTGTGAAGGCCTTGAATTTTTCTGGTAAAATAAAAATCACTTCTTATCTGGATTTTGATGTTGTCAATCAAGATTCCAATTATGGTGAAAAATTTTGGGAAGAAAGAACCAAGAAAATTTCTAAGAATACTGCCTATATTTTAGCAAGAACGAAAAAAACAAACTTTGATGTTTGTGCTGGAATTTCCATTGCCTATGAAAAGAATGGAAAGCTTAGTAAGGCAAAGTTAAAGTGGGGAAATCGCGTGAAATATGTAGAGGCTAAATCGACTTTTTCATTGAAGGAAAGCGATGAATTGACTTTGTATAAGTATGCTTCCATTACAAGTTCTCAAAATTATAAGGCGGATGAAATATGTTTGGCTTGTGAGCAAAATTTACAAAAGGCATCAGAAAAAGGCTTTGATAAAATGCTCCAAGAACAAGCAATCGAATGGAAGAAAATCTGGGACTTAAGCGATGTAATAGTGGAAGGAGATGATTCTGCTCAACAGGGAATCCGGTTTTGTATATTTCACCTGAAACAAACCTATACTGGAGATGACGATCGTTTAAACATTGGACCGAAAGGATTTACTGGAGAAAAATATGGTGGAGTTACTTATTGGGATACGGAGGCTTATTGCCTGCCTTTTTATTTAAGCACTTCTAAAAATGAAGTTTCAAGACAACTTTTGGTTTACCGCTACAAACATTTAAAGAAGGCCATTGAAAATGCCGCCAAGCTTGGATTTGAAAAAGGAGCTGCCCTGTATCCTATGGTTACAATCAATGGGGAAGAATGCCACAATGAGTGGGAAATTACCTTTGAAGAAATCCACCGGAACGGGGCAATCGCTTATGCAATTTTTGATTATATAAGATACACCGGAGATGAAAAATACTTGGAAGAATATGGATTGGAAGTTTTAATTGGGATTGCAAGGTTTTGGTCGCAACGGGTAAACTGGTCAAAAGAGAAAAAGAAGTATGTGATGTTGGGGGTAACAGGTCCCAATGAATTTGAGAACAATGTCAACAACAATTGGTACACAAATTATATTGCGTCCTGGTGTTTGAAATATACCATCGAAGGAATTGAAAAATTAGGTAAATCGAACAAAAAAGGATTAGCCAAAATTTTAAAGAAAACCAAATTTGATCAGAAACCTGAAATTAAAAGGTGGAAAGACATCATTGCTAAAATGTATTATCCTTATGATTCCAAATTGAAAATTTATCTTCAGCAAGATGGGTTTTTGGATAAAGAAATAATCAAGGTCGCTGATCTTCCTAAAAGCCAGTTGCCCATTGTTCACAATTGGTCTTGGGATCGAATACTGCGTTCTTGTTATATAAAGCAAGCGGATACCCTACAGGGAATGTATTTCTTTGAGGAAGATTTTACAAAAGCTGAAATCAAAAAGCACTTTGACTTTTATGAGCCATTGACTGTCCATGAATCTTCGCTTTCTCCTTGCGTTCATTCTATTTTGGCTTCTGGTTTGGGCTATGATAAAATTGCTTATGAAATGTATTTGAGAACAGCGAGGTTGGACTTGGATAATTACAATGATGACAGTGAAGATGGTTGTCACATTACGAGTATGGCCGGATCATGGATGAGCATCGTGAAAGGATTTGGTGGAATGCGAATAAAAAAGGACCATTTGTTTTTTGATCCCATGCTGCCCAAAAAGTGGAAATCTTATTCTTTTAAGATCATGTTTAGAGACAATTTGATATTGGTGAAAGTTGGAAAGATGCAAACCGAAATAGTAAATGAGCAAGGACCCAAAATGGAATTTTTCGTAGCAAATAAAAAATATGTTGTGGAAGAGTCGGGAACCTGTATCTTGAATTGATTGTGCATCAGTTGTGTTTGTTCCTGGACAGTTTTTAAATAGGATGGAGGGGAACCAATCGCTAATGAAGTTTTGTCCTTTTGGGCCATTGGGGTCAGTACATTATTAATGAAATTCTGTTTCGGAATATGTTTTGTCTAGTAGTTGAGTACTAGACAAAACTTAATTTTACCCATGATTTGATTGTGCGAGCGCTCTGCGGTCGATACTTATTAAATCTATAAAGCTAACATAGTTTGACCTCTCCGAGGTCAATACTCAATTAAATGACCTCGGAGAGGTCAAACTATGTTAGTTTTATAGCTTTAATAAGTATCGACCGCAGAGCGGTCGTACAAACAAATCATGGGTAAAATTAAGTTTTGTTTAGTACTCAAAAGAAAATTCTTAAATAATGAATTCAAGTGTAGTTGGAGAACTGATAAAGGACCCAGAAATTGCAGAATGGAGAAATTCCAAAGACCTGTTGACTAAACAAGCCGTAGCTACACCATTCTTCGAAAATAAAGAAATTATCTATCGTTTTGCTTTTGATCAAAATGAAGATTTGACCGTGGAATCTGCAGATCAAGTTTTGAAAATATTTTTTAAGCCCAATGCGTTTTTGAAGAGTCAAGTAGCAGAAAACGTATTTGAAAATTGGACTGCGTTCAATCAAGCTACTGGATATTTAGAAGGGATTGAAACTTACAATGCTGTACAAAATAGACCGGAATGGATGGAACATGCTTTGCAAAACTGTTTGCGACTTGAAAAATTGACTGAGCCCAAAAAAGCTTGGGAGTTTATCTATCCTTCTGAGATAATTGTTACAAAAGATAGAGATAAGAAAAATGAAGGGATTTTCATTCAAATATATTGCAAGTGTGATTGGGAAGTTGAACATGGATTGCAAATAATATTAAAGAATGGAAATGAGCTTGTTCGTGTAAGTGCTCAAGATGGAAATTTATTTGATTAGTATAACAGTATAGCAATCAAAAGCAAAAAATCGCGAAGTTGATTTTATTGAGGCATTTAGCCTAAATTTTATAGGGTATAAATGAAGAGATTATTAAACCACCGTTTTGATCGGCGACAGGCACCTATGTGTTCAAAAATTCTAAAGGAAACCTTTTTCTCTCCACCAGTTTCATGCTCAATCGAAAAATGGGAATAATTTCCAATGTTTAGGGAAGTTTTGCCTAGCATTGTGCCAATTGCTTCAACTAATTTTACACCATAAAAGAAGCAGATTATTTTACCAACAAAAATTTCACGATAAAAATGAACCATTTTAGTTTAATATTAATGCTGTTGCTTTTTTCGGCAAATTTTAATACTGTCAAGAGGTCAGCTGTCGATGAAATATTTGTCAATAAAACAAATGGTATTATGCAAGATCAAAAAGTAAAATATGGTATCGAGGGACAACAAGCTCCAGAGTTGAGTCAAGAAATATTATGGGTCAATGGCAATGGAGCTAAAATTGAACCCATCAAATTAGCCGATCATAAGGGGAAGTATAAAGTGTTGTATTGTTTTCAATCTTGGTGTCCTGGTTGTCACAGTAGGGGTTTACCCGCTTTGCAACAAATGACAGAGGCGCTCAAGGAAAACGACAAAGTTGTTTTCTTTGCATTGCAAACTGTCTTTGAAGGATCAAATGTGAATACTTTTGATAAGTTGATTGAAACGCAGAAAAAATATGAATTGGAAATACCTTTCGGTCATGATTTGGGAAGTGAACAAACAAGAAATGTTGCTAGTACGATGCACAACTACCGAACAGGTGGTACGCCTTGGTTTATATTTATAGACCAAAATGATAAAGTTGTTTTCAATGATTTTCATCTCAATACTGAAAAGGCAATTGAGTTTTTAAAAGAGGTTAAATAAAGAATTGATGTGAAGAATGTTTGTATTGTGTGGAATTTGTAATCGAGCAATGCGCTCATTCTTTACATATTTGACTTTTATTAATAATTGTGTTAAATTGAGTCTTTAATTCGCCAGTGACAGTACCCATTCCTTTGCCTATTCATAGGATATTTTTCCACAAGCCCACCATTCATAGGAATGGTAAATATTTTATTATGAAAATAGGCGATCAATTAAAAGCCGCACGGCTTTTGAAAAAAATCAGTAAGTTTGATTTAGCACAAAAATCCAATATCTCTTTAAACTTGTTGAGCGAAATTGAACAAAATGTATTTTTTCCTGATTATAAAACATTTGACAAAATTTGCAATGCTTTAGAAGTCTCAACCAACCAAATTATTTACGAAATTTTGGAAAATGAAATTTCACTAAAGAGCGAAGGACAGAAAAGAACAATTACTGAATTTCAAGAAAAAATTGAAGAATTGACGAATCATTTTTACAGCTTTGGAGACACGCCGATAATGTCAGAATTTGAAGATATTTTGGATGATAAGTGAAAGGAGTAAAGGAGTAAAAGGGTTAAAGGATAAAATGTGTAAAAGCATTATCGAAAAAGAAGGTTTGTGAAATTAAGTGAGTTTACCATCAAGGTAATTTACCAATAAGAAAATTAACAAATAACCAAGGGTTAATGGCTAAAGGCCAACAGCCTGTCCATACATATGAACTTAAAAATAAAAGATACTTTTAATAAAGAATTACCGGCAGATCCCAACAGGAACAATACAAGACGTCAAGTCGAAGAGGCTTGTTTTTCTTTTGTTGCTCCCAGGCTTCCTGGCAATCCCCAGCTGTTGCATGTTTCTGATGAAATGATTAGCAACATAGGTTTGCAGCAAGATGACAAGGAAACGAAAGATTTTTTAGAGGTCTTTTCTGGTGCTCAGGTTTTAGATGGGACAGACCCATATGCCATGTGTTATGGTGGACATCAATTTGGACATTGGGCAGGACAATTGGGGGATGGTAGAGCCATTAATTTAATGGAAGTAGAACATCAGGATAAACGCTGGGCCTTACAATTAAAAGGTTCTGGTGCAACGCCTTATTCAAGAACAGCAGATGGTTTGGCCGTCTTGAGATCTTCAATAAGAGAGCACCTTTGCAGCGAAGCCATGTTTCACTTGAATGTGCCGACTACTCGTTCATTGTCTTTATGCCTAACGGGTGATGAAGTGATGCGAGACATGCTTTACGACGGAAATGCGGCCTATGAAAAAGGCGCAGTGGTTTGCAGAGTTGCTCCCTCTTTTATTCGTTTTGGTAATTTTCAAATTTTTGCCAGTAGGGGAGATACCGCTAATTTGAAAATTTTGGCCGATTATACGATTAAGCACTTTTTTCCTGAAATAAAGTCTACAGGCAAAGAAAAGTACTTGGCTTTCTTCAAAGCTGTTTTGGACAGAACCTTGGAAATGATTGTGCATTGGCAGCGGGTTGGTTTTGTGCATGGAGTGATGAATACAGATAACCTATCCATCTTAGGCTTGACAATTGATTATGGTCCATACGGATGGTTAGAGCCTTACGATCACGATTGGACACCCAATACGACGGATGCGCAAAATCGTCGATATAGATTTGGGAATCAGCCAAGTGTGGCACTTTGGAATTTGTACCAATTGGCGAATACATTGTTTCCGCTTATAGAAGAAAAGGATGGATTGGAAGCGGCACTTGAGGGATACAAATCCAATTTTTCAAAGAAGTATACTGAAATGATGAAAACGAAAATAGGTTTGTTTGATTTAAATGAACACATGGCCGCGGAAGATGCAAAATTGCTACAATCTTTAGAGGAAACTCTGGGTTTGACGGAAACGGACATGACCATCTTTTTTCGATTGCTAGGGAACATTGAAAAAACCGGAATGAGCCCTGAGGCAAATTTCAATATACTAAAAGATGCTTTTTACAAGCCGGAAGCCCTTGAAGGAGAAGTTTTCATTGCTTGGATGAGCTGGATGAAATCTTATCTAACAAGACTAGCAAGTGAATCACTGACAGATGCAGAGCGAAAGGAAAAGATGAGCTTGGTCAATCCAAAATATGTTCTCAGAAATTACATGGCTCAATTGGCCATTGATGCTGCTGATCAAGGTGATTATCAAATTATAGAAGAATTGTATCAACTATTGAAAAAGCCTTATGCTGAACAGCCAGAAAAGGCAAAGTGGTTTGCAAAAAGACCCGAATGGGCAAGAGACAAAGTTGGTTGTTCCATGTTGTCTTGCAGTTCATAAATGGTACAAATTAAGAAGTAACAATTAAGAAATAGAAAGAAAGAAGTACAAAGTACAAGGTTTGAGAAATAGACATTTTCTCAAATCAAAAAATAGCTTTATTTTGATCTTACTTGCTTTCTTTTGGTCTTATGACGCTTTCTTTTGGTCTTATGACGCTTACTTTTGGTTTTATGACGCTTACTTTTGGTTTTATGACGCTTACTTTTGGTTTTATGACGTCTTACTTTTGGTTTTATGACGCTTATTACTTTTGGTCTTATGACCAAAAGGTTTACTTTCCTTTAAACCGTTCAACATGTCTGCTTATACCAACCATTATCGAG
>CALBCY010000219.1 GCA_937927195.1 uncultured Chitinophagales bacterium | reverse complement strand
TAAGCGTCATGAGACCAAAAGTAAGCCGTCATGAGACCAAAAGTAAGCCGTCATGAGACCAAAAGTAAGCCGTCATGAGACCAAAAGTAAGCCGTCATAAAACCAAAAGTAAGCGTCATGAGACCAAAAGTAAGCGTCATGAGACCTCATGAGACCAAAAGTAAGGGTTATGAGACCAAAAGTAAGCCGTCATAAAACCAAAAGTAAGCGTCATAAAACCAAAAGTAAGCGTCATGAGACCAAAAGTAAGCCGTCATGAGACTAAAAGTAAGCTGTCATGAGACCAAAAGAATGCACATAAGACCAAAAATAAAGCTATTTTTTGATTTGAGAAAATACGAGTACTCAAAACCTGTCTATAATTAGGATTGAACCTCAGTCTTATTCTCAATAGATTCAATCAACAATTTTTCAAATGGCTCTCCGTAGATTTTGCTGTCCAACCAAACTAAAATATCAAGATATTGGATAAAAAGCTTTTCATCTGGATTTTCAATGGCCGATTTAATTTCGTGCTTCAATTCTATGAATAAGCCGTTGACTTGAACAGTATTGAGCCCTTTTGAAACCGACTTAAAGAAATGTAGGAATGCTTTTTCAACATTGTATAACTTATCTTGCTTTAGAAGGAATCTATACGTTGATCTAACTTTTGATTCTAATAAAATGAAGTTCCCCATTTCATAATGAATCACTAATTCTAAAATTCTGATCCAAGATGCCAGATCTTCGCGAGAATGAAAATCGTTGAGTTCTTTTGATTTCTCCAACCAATTCAAAGCGTCTTTGTAATCTTCCTGAGTAATGCTGATGTAACAAGCAAAGATGAATAAGCTACAAGAATAAACAGGAGCTATGTACTTTTCAAATTCGGGAAGTTCTCTTTTGAAATCGTTTAGATAAACAGGGCCTTTTTTGACAAATTTGGTTTTGATCGCTAATGAAAACAAAAGCAGGTAAACATAATTGAAACACTTTACACGTTGTAGCCTGTCACCTGATTCTATCGCTTTTAACTTTTGGATGTACTCCTCAGCATCATCAAGCTTGTCCAGTGTAATTGCCTGAACAACATGATTGTAAATAACATCAGTGTTTACTGATACATAATCTACAAAAACATCGGGATTGCCTTCAATCAAATCTAGCATTTTACCAGTATACGTCATGCCTTTCTCAAACTCATGATTCATATAGTGATACATGAAATGGCAGCGGTAACAATCCAATAAAGCTTTTTTAGTCAAGCAATTTTCGAATTGTGTCATTCTTTCATCATCGAGCATTTTTTCGACTTTGAGAGACTTTCCTTTGTAGCCAACAAAACCAGTTTTCAGATGCTCGAAATAGGCATTTTTTGCCTGACTTCTGTAGTAAATACTGTTTCTTAGTTTTTCATGAATTTCATACTCTTCTTCGTACAATTTATTGAACTCGATTTCCATTTGGTGAACATCGAGTACTTGAACAAAATATCGTTCTTCTAGTCTGTTTATTTCAAGAATAAATTGAAGTTTCTCGTGCTTGTAACAAAGCTTCTTTGCTTTTTTTAGCCACTTTCCTGCCTGTTTGAAAAGTGTTTTCCTGAACAAAATTCTTGCTTGATTGATCAAACTTCCTATCTCAAAGTCGATGTCGCTGTGATAAGCTTCTAAACTTCTCAAGATAAGTTTGTACAAGTAATTTTTTGCAACAGAAAACTGCTTGGTAAAAGCCTCGTCCTTAAAATGGCTTTTGATTGCTTGTTCATCGTAATTTTCCTGTTCATCTATTGCATCAAAAAGTTTGATATAGTTCGCATCAGTTCTCCCATGCAAGTTGGCCATTCTCTTAAAATATCCCTTTTCAGATGAATTAAGAGATTTGATTAAGGCAAATAAAAATTCTGATTGTTTCATGTTGTTGTCATTTTCACTTATATCAACTTATATCAATAAATCATTGCTAAAACATTCAATGTTTTTACTTAATATATTACAAAAAGTACTGTTGTTTTCAATTTTTAAAATATCAAAGTTTGATCTCGGAGTAAAACAGAGAGATACATATATTTTCAATTGTAATGTTAATCATTGATATTTTTCTTTATATTAGTTTTCTATTTGTATCCGGTTTTTACAAAAGTTGTTTTGAGCAAGGTTTGGGGTAAATACTGCTCAAATAAAATTTAAATTCTTTGGGAATCTAAGAATTTAACTTTGTAAAGCCGGATACTTTAATATCCTGTTTATAACAATAGCGTTAGTGGAGGTAAAAAACCTGCACATTCCCCTTTGTAAAATTCACATATAATCAAATTACATGTGTAAGTTTGGGTAAAATTAATGTGTGAAGTATAGATCAGGAAAGATATTTAATATTCCATTTGGAACATTAGTCTTCTGTTTGGTTGAAGAAAGTTATATCAGACTAGCTTTCCGAATTTGAGTCAAATTTAAACCAATTTAGCTTAAAGAAAAAAAAAAATCAAGAAAAAGGAAAAATTCTTCCCAAATCATTCATAATCATGTAATTAAAATACTAAAAAGAATCTACTATAATTAATATTGGGGTCTTTTGTTTGCAAATGGGATTGCGAAACATACATTTTACAAGGGCAAAAAAAACTTACAAGTCTTTTTGAAGATTTATTCAAAGGTTTATAAATCTAATGATTAAAATCACTAATCCATCCTTAAGAGAGAATAATTGCTCAATACCTTTAGATCGGTTTTCGAAATTGCCACAACGTTTACAAAATAAGATCCTGAAGGATAACTCAACAATGGCAATGGAAGTACTCCACCACTTAGTTCTCCACTTTTGTAGACGGTTTGTCCAGCAATATTTGTAACATAGACCTTGTATTTTGAAATTTCATCAGAAAAAATTAGATAAGGGTCTTCATTGCCCATGAAAAACTGAAAAGAATTGACGAGTGCAATGTCTCCTTCTATGTCTGTGCAATGATCTACACTCACACTTATGGTGTCGTAAAATGCAATGCTTGAAAGCGGGTCATTGACAATTAGTTGGTAACTAGTATTCTGGTTTGGTTGAACAATGGCAACATAGTCCTCACTAATCGATTTGATATTAATGCCTTCCCATGAAACATCCAAATTTTCCAATTCAAAATCAATATATGGCGACAAAATTGCGGAATCTCCTCTGCAAATTTCTTGGTCTAAACCGGCATCTACATTTATATTGAAGGTTCCGCGATTGCTAAATATTTCAAGTATTCCTGATAGATTGTCTTTACTGCAATTGTTATCTGCAGCCAATTCAATGATGTTATTTGTTGCTTCAATAAAGCCAGTTTGTTTGGTATTTAGAAACAGTGAATTCAATACTATTTTATCCGAACATTCTCTTCCTAGCAATTCCCAAATCTCCATGAGTGCAGATGAAAAAATTTGCGCATTGTTAAAAATATTGCTGGTTAAATCATCGGGATAAATATTATTTGAGTTTACGGTTCTTCCAGACCAATATTCATTGTGTCCATCCCAACTAAACATATTTTCCCAATTGTATTCAGTCAGGCTTCTGCTGTAGCTGGATCCTAAATAATCACCATAGGCTTCATCTAAGGAATTCCTTTCATTGGTTGCACCGCCAAAGTTGGAGTTCGGTGCCGCACAATTGGAAATGGCGTGGCCGTATTCATGAATGATAACATCTGCATCTTCGGCATCATCAACTCCACCATCACCAAAGAGAATAGCTTCGTCACCGTATCGAAAAAATGAATTGTCGCCATCTGTTCCATGTGCATCGACTTGTATTTGATTGGTTGAACATAAGCTTGTGCATCCGATACCTAGCACGTACTTTTGAAAATTGGTCATGTGGTAAAATGCATTGACCTCTTCAAATCCACTTTGGGACCTGGCATAAAAAAACTCGCCATTGGAACTTGTAACAGGCGTGGAAAATGGAGGGGCCAGGTTTACAATTTTGAGGTATTGATTTTTCAATACGAAGTTTCCATTTTCAAATTCACAATCGAGTTCGACTTGAACTCTTTCATTGTTAAGGGCAGTATTGTCATTATCGTTGTTATCCGTATAAGCGCCATTGTAGCCAACTTCCGCTGTTGAAAGCGGGTCAGGATTGAAAACAAGTCCTTGTGCGGTTGTATCTTGATTAGAGTGAGCAAGACAGGAATGAGCCGCATGATTGTGGTAAAATGCAAACAAAGGGTCTTCAAATATCACATTTTGGTCTTTATCCAATAAGAGGTGATACTGCAATCCAGTCTCAGGGTATTCGATCAAAAATGATTGGACAGTTATCAGCTCTTTAAGCTCAAAGTTGGCCCACCAAAAATTGCCTTTTTTCTCTTTTAGAACAGCATTGTCAGATAAAGGAATGTTGTTTTGAAATTCAGAACTTTTAGATTCAAAATTATTTTCAAACTCTTGAGCTGGCCAATTATTTAGGTCCACAGCCATTCCAGAAATAGAAAATATGCTGCCATCAGTTTTTAGATTTAACTTTACCTGAGAATTATAAATTTCCTGTCCCTTGAAGATTTGGACAAAATCATAATGCTCCCCTATTGGGCTTTTAACCAGGTTTGTAAATTCAAGTTGGATGGCTAATTCATTTTCAATGAAAGCCAATATTTCATTCACCTCCAGACCTTTGAGTTGAATTTGTTTGAAATTATTAGAGGGGAGGTAAACTTTTCCCACTTGGTTGATCTTTGAGCTTTGATTTGAAGCTTGAGGGGCAATCGAAATAGAGTTATTCAAATTTTGAGCTTTGCTCAAAATTTGAATAACTGAACTAAAAAATACAATTACACTTACAACTAATATCTTGTGATTCATCAATTTCATCTTGTATATAAATGTTCTATTTCAATATCGTATAATTTTCCCAATCTTTCCAGAACGGTTTCAGCTTCTGCCAAAGGAATGCTGAAGTTTAGTTTGCAATTCTTATCAAAGGATTGCTCAATTATTTTAAGTTCGTCATGTTTTAAAAACCGCATCAAATCATTCATCCGCTCATAATTGAAACTGACTTGATAATAAGAACGAATTTTTATGGTAATAATTTTAGCCGCTAGCAAAGACTGAGCAGCAGATGTCTTGTAAGCATTAATCAATCCGGATGCACCCAATTTCTTTCCACCAAAATATCGAACCACCAAAACCATAGCCAAAGAAAGTTCATTAGAATCTATTTGACCCATAATTGGTTTTCCCGCTGTGCCTGAGGGTTCACCATCATCGTTGGCTCGAAACAATTTACCATTGTAATCCAACCTATAAGCATAACACCAATGTCTTGCCTTGGGATGCTCTGAGCGATATTGTTCTATCATTCCACGAACATCCTCTTCTGTTTTAACAGCTTGAGCGAAAGCAAAAAATTTGCTGCCTTTTTCTCTGTATTCACCAGTTGAGCTCCCAGAAAGGGTTTTATATTGTTGAACTATTTCCATATTTTATTTCAGTACAAAATAACAAGTTTAAAGTACGCGACTTTTTGTAAAAAATAAAGCCCGCATTGGATTTTAACCCTGCTTTGTCAAGCAGTCCATTGAAGTTGTTTGCGCCTCAAATAATCAATGGTACTTTACGGAACAGTTGCTGGTTAAAGCTTTTATAATATTCGAACAACTGGGCTTTCATTTCAAAATCTGTTTAGCGTATCTCACTAGATAAGCGCATAAAATTCACCTATTCCGAACAAAAGGTAAGGAGATATTCACCAAATATGATGTAATCAATATTCAATCTGGCCTTAAAGTCTCCTTTTTGAACATTTCCCCAAAAATGACCTTTTTGTGAGAGTTGAAATTTCTCTATCAGCATTTCTTCCTTAAATTCTAATTCTTTTTTTCCATAAAACTTATAGAGACTTTCTTTTGCACTCCAAACCAAACAGAGGTAGGTCAAGTTTTCCTGGCAAAACGCTGTTTCCTTTTCATGACAAAACTTTTCACGAACCCGCATCAGTTTGGGACTAATGTGCTCAAGGTCAAGACCTACTTGCTTGTCTTTATGATAAAATACTGCCACCTTCTTTTTCGAGTGTGAAATGGAAATATGCCCTTCGCTTTCCAATAAATAAGGCTTGCGAAATTCATCGTAGCCTAGTTTTACGTATTTTCCGCCCAAAACTTTGAGCACATTTCGCACAGCCAATAATTCCAATTGGCGATGTTTAGCACAGGAATCAAGTTTCTTTAAAAAATTGTCATCCATTGCTAGGCCAAACTCCAACTCTTCTCGGGTTTCTTCTATGTTCCAACAGACTATTTTGCTATTGGCATTGGGATAAATAATATTGCTTAAAGGCATTTTATGGGCAAATTGGAGTTTTACTTATGGTTTTATCCACTTTTAATTAATGAAAGTGGAATATTTATCGGAAATGGCTTACTTTTGAACTATTAAATTATTTGATTCAAGTATAATATATTTATAATGTTCTATTTCTTTTTCGGAATTTTATCTCTTTTGGTTCTTGCCTACTTAATTGCTTTTGCAAATGTAATTTCTCCAAGAAAGAGATTGGATTATTTGCACAAAAGCGTTGAAGAACAAGCAAAGATTGATCAGGCTAATGAAGAACACCATTAATTGGTGATTTCATTTTCCCAACCAATCTATTCTATTCTTTGATATTACATTGTTTATCCGAATGCGGGTAATTCTGGCTTATTGCCCAAGATGTTTTCGATCTTTTCCATTATTTCAGTATCCAGTTTATTAACGATATCAATTGTCTTAAGGTTTTCCTTTAAGTGATTTACCTTACTTGCTCCTGTAATTATCGTACTAACATTTGGATTTTTCAGACACCAGGCCAAAGCCAAGTGTGGCATACTGATTCCTACTTTGTCAGCCAGCTTGGCTAGTTTTTTCACTTTTGTGATCTTCGCCTTGTCCAATATACTGTCCTTTAGCCATTCCATACCTTTCATGCCTGCTCTTGTTCCCTTCGGCATTCCCTCATTGTATTTTCCTGTTAACAAACCAGAAGCTAGTGGCGACCATATGGTTGTTCCCAGACCAAATCGATCAAACAATGGTTTCAGATCCAATTCGAAACGTTCTCTGTGAAACATATTGTATTGGGGTTGCTCCATAGTTGGTCCAATCAAATGGTTCTTTTCAGCAAACAAATGTGCTTCGGTCAATGCTTGTCCTGACCATTCGGATGTTCCCCAATACAATATTTTACCAGAATTGATCAATTGGTTCATTGTCCAAACTACTTCAGCAATTGGGGTGTTTCTATCTGGTCTGTGACAGAAAAACAAGTCTAAATAGTCCAGTTGAAATCTTTCCAGGGCTTCGTTACAGGCCTCTGTCAGATGTTTGCGGCTCAAGCCAGTCATATTGGGACGTCGATCTCCGCGACCAAAGAAAGCTTTGCTGGATACTATATAGGAGGAGCGATCCCATTTCGTTTTTTTCAAAATTTTACCCATTACTATTTCTGATTCCCCTAAGGCATAAACCTCCGCATTATCAAAAAAATTGACTCCTCCATCATAGGCTGTTTTCATCAATTTTTCAGCCATTTTATCGGTAATCTGCTTTCCAAAAGTCAACCATGAGCCAAATGAAATTTCACTCACCTGAAGACCGGAATTTCCAAGACGTCTGTAATTCATATTATAATTTTATTTTAAAAAATATTCGGCGAATATACGGTTTGTGCTCAATATTTAGTATTAGTCACTTGGTGACTAGTAGTGAAATTTTTCTTTTTTTCAAAACATTTCGCTTAATCTATTTTTGATGGGGTCATGGATCCGTCAACTGTTGAGCACCTATTGTAAACAATTTCATTCAACAAATGTTATAAAAACCAAAATACTTTGAAAGTGCAATTTATTCTGTTATTATCGTTTTAATTATAGATTAGGTTGTTAGACTTAGATTCTGTTCCTGTTTTTTTATCATTAAATTTATTTTACTTGAATTTCATCGTTTCAATAATTCTATTTTTCATTGGGCATTCACACAACTGTGGGGTTCATTCTAATGTTGAATTTTGGGAAGCTTGTGAGATAATGGAAGAAACCAATAACAATAATAGAATGGAATGGGAGGCTGATCGCCGTCTGACTTGGGATGACTTTCAAGCAAAACCACCTAGTCGCTGGTCGACCGATATTGCTGCCATTACTTCCTCTGTCATACAATATCGATATGTCTGTGAAAATGGCCTCCTGGATTATGAAATAAGATCAATTTTTCTAAAAGATGAATCTTGGGTAATGTCCAGTTCAACCACCGCAGCTTACCTTCAGCATGAGCAACTTCATTTTGATTTGACCGAGTTGTTTGCAAGAAAACTTAAAAGCAGACTTAGCAAGAAAGTTTATAAATGCAATGAAGTAGGTGCCTTCGAAAAATTGGTTAATGATACGCTGGCCGAATGGCGAAAAACCCAACAAAAGTATGATTGGGAAACGGGCTTCAGCCTCAGAAAAACTCAACAAGAAAAATGGAATCAGAAGGTGCCCGGGATGATTGCTGAGTATGATGAGTTTCAATAAATTAAGACATCTTTTTAGTAGATCTCTCTGCCACAAAAAGTCTTGCACATTTCCATATTATTTAAATCTTTCGGCTTTACAAAACCTCGATTCTTTTGCAGATGAGAGGGAATTGTGATAAATCGCCTTGCCACATTGCCTGTATCGTATCATTGCCACAAAAGCCTTATTGCCACAAAAAGTCTTGCATGCTTTAGTATTTACACATTTGATCTTTAACTCTTTCCTTGAAAAGGAACTAATTTGCTTTTTAATTCATTTTATTAGTAGTCTAAACTTATGATCTAGGTTTTAGTTCTTATATTGGGATGAATCAATTTTATAAATACATAAACGAATAAGATGGAATACAATGAAATGACCCAGACCGGAATGCCCTATCAGCAGGATGTTGATGCAGTGGCTAAGGCCGATTTTATCAAAAAAACCTATATGCATGTTGCATTGGCTGTTTTGGCCTTTGTAGGTATTGAAGCATTGTTTTTAAATACTCCTTTTATAAGGGATCTGGCTCTTTCTCTAACTGGAGGATGGACTTGGTTGATTATGTTGGGTGGATTTATGTTTGTTACAACCATGGCTGAAAAATGGGCGATGACTTCAACAAACAGAACGGCGCAATATGCTGCATTGGCGCTATTTGTCGCTGCAGAAGCCTTTATTTTCCTTCCGATGATGTTTGTCGTTGCGAATATGGTCAATGCAAGCGCATTGTTCTCACAGGCGGCTATTTTGACCTTAGGATTGTTCACAGGATTGACTGGAACAGCTATTTTGTCCGGCAAAGACTTCTCTTTCCTTCGCTCAGCTTTAACTATTGGTGGATTTGTTGCCATTGGATTGATTGTCGCATCTATCCTATTTGGATTTAATTTGGGACTGTGGTTCTCAGTGGCTATGGTTTTATTGGCGGCAGGATCTATTTTATACCAAACTTCCAATTTGCTTTTGCATTACAATACAGATCAATATGTTGCAGCTTCCCTAGGATTGTTTGCTTCGTTGATGTTGATGTTCTGGTATATTTTAAGAATATTGATGAGCATGTCTAGTGATTGATAGATATTTGGATGTTTAGACTTTTGGCTAGGCACGGCTTGCATGTGCGCAACAAAATGTTTGAACGTTAAAATAAAACAAATGAAAAAATTAAGGGATGGAAGGCAAACGCTTTTCGTCCTTTTTTTGTTTTAGGGAGAAAGGCTTTAAATTTGCCTTTAATTTCAACAGCCATTTAAATTTCCTTCTTTGTATAAAACCATCAAAACTTCCATTTTAGGCAATCCTTTAAGCAAGGAACCGACGACCATTGTGGGAGCTGGAATTTCAGGTTTGTTGTTGGGCTATTTTCTGAAAAAGAATGGCGTTCCAATCAAGATCATTGAAAAAGCTGATAAGGCAGGCGGAATATTGGGCAGCAAGGTTTGTGAAAATGGAATTGCCGAAACAGCAGCAAATGGATTTTTGTGGTCAGCAGCACTTGTTGAAATTTGCGAGGATTTAAAGCTTGATTTAATCTATCCAAACAAAATTCAGAAAGCTCGATATTTAGTCAGAAACAGGAAGCTTACAAAATTTCCTTTAGGTATTTTTAATGCAATGTCAGGTTTTGGCAATGCTTTGTTTCCCAAATCCAAAAAAGTAAAAACACTGCGCGAATTTGGGGAAACTTACTTGAATCAAAATTTCACGGACTATTTATTGGAGCCAGCCTTCGGAGGCATTTATGGTGCGCTTGCTGAAGAGTTAAGTTTTGAGGCCTGCATGCCAAGTTTAGCGGAAATTTTGAACAACAATAAATCATTGGTTTTGGGTGGGATATCAGCAGCAATGAAAACCCAAAAGAATCCTAATAAAATTGGAGGGACGATCAGTTTCAAAAACGGCATGCAAGAATTGGTTGATGCTTTGGCCAATCATTTGAAAGATGAAATACAATATGGACATTCTTTTGAGCAAAAAGCTATTGACAATGGGAATGTGGTATTTTGCATTCCAGCTTATGCTGCAAAGAAATATTTTGATGGTCCATTGTTCGATCTACTGAATGAAGTTAGCTATTCTTCCATGATTTCTATTTGCAGTTTTATTGACAAAACAGCTCTTTCAAGATTTAAGCCTGGATTTGGTTGTTTAATTTCACGAAAAGAAAACCTTCAAAGTCTAGGTGTTCTGTTTAATTCCTGTATTTTTGAAAATCGTGTCAAGAATGCCAAACAATTAAGCCTTACTACTATTTTACGTGATTTTGATGGAGCGTTATCGCAAATGGATGATTTTGCGATTAAAGAGCTTGTCAATAAGGAATTGGACATTTTGTTTGAAATGGAAAAAGCGCCGATCGAACAACATGTATTTCGATGGGAAAAAGGAATCCCCATGTACAGTCCAAATTTGTTTGAAAGTTGGTTTGAGATGGATGAACTATTAAAAAAGAGCTTTCCGAATATTAGACTTTTCGGAAACTATACAGGAAACATTTCTATTCGAAAAATGGCAGATGAAGCTGGAGCCATTTTTAGCTAAAAGGCTTGGTTTGATAAAAGATGATTGCGGAAATTAATAAGAATAATAAGAAAATCAATTGGATTTAAAATACATAGAAAATTTACTGTCCAAACTCGTACAGTATTCCATAAAAATAGAATCTACTAAGGTAGTGAGTGGAGGTTGTATAAATCATTGTTATCTGCTCAAAACAAATTTAGGAGATTATTTTATCAAATACAATTTATCCGATGCATTCCCCAATATGCTTGCAAAGGAAACTCTTGGCTTGAGCTTAATTTCTGACACTAAAGCTGTAAATACAGCTCAAATAATCCAATTGGGTCAAGATGAAAAGTATGATTATTTGATTCTTGAATATGTCAAACAAAACCAGAAGGCCAAAAATTACTGGGAAGATTTTGGAATTTCATTGGCCAACTTACACAAGAACAAAAACGATCAGTTTGGATTGCATTTCGATAATTATATAGGCTCCTTGAATCAGGTTAATAATTTCACAGATGATTGGGAGACCTTTTTTATCGAACATAGAATCAAACCGCAAATTAAGTTGGCATTTGAAAAGAAGTTTTTCGATGAATCCATGATTCAAAAGTTTGAGGGATTGTTTAAAAATATCAGAGCGGGAATTTTTCCGAATGAATCCCCTGCCCTATTGCATGGAGATCTTTGGAACGGAAATGTATTGACTGGCAAGGACGGAAAAGTGATATTGGTTGACCCTGCAGTCTATTTTGGCAATCGTGAAATGGAATTGGCTTTTTCTAAAATGTTTGGCAAGTTTGACCCTTTATTTTATCGAAGTTACCAAGAAGCTTATCCTTTAGTAGTGGACTACCAATCGAGGGAGGCGCTGTGTCAGTTGTATCCGTACATGGTTCATTTAAACTTGTTTGGCACTTCCTATCTGTCATCGGTCTTGGACATATTGAATGTATATTCTTAGACTTGCCCAATAGCCCTAATTTAGCCAACAGCTGGCTCAATATCCTCTATAGACTAGTGCTTTGAACCCTCGTTGGTCTTAATTGTTTTTCTTCAAAAATTTATTAAACGAAAATTGTTGTACTTGGCCAACCAATTTTGATTCTCAATTGTTATTTGGGTGGAAACAGGCTATTCAAGCGACAATTTAGCCTTTATATTACTGACTCGCACGACGGCCAAGTGCTTGAAAGAGCATTTAGAAATAGGAGTTTTTGCTTTTTATTTCATTTTTTTGTAATTTACTATAAGATTTTACGTATTTATTACTAGAATTATTTATTGAGGTGAAATTAAACGATAAAATAAGAAAGATTGTTGAGCCCAAAGCTTTTGGGGTTTGCTCCTATTTAGGAAAGAAACTTGGTATTGCCAGCTATCATGTTAGGATGTTCTTTATTTACACAACATTTATAGCTAATTGGTCTCCAATTATTATCTATTTAATTATAGCCTTTTGGATAAAAATGAAAGATTACATTCTCGAAAAGAGAAGTAGAATTTGGGATTTGTAAAGCTGTGAAGCTTAGAAAGGATGCAAAAGATGCAAACTACTCTGTATTGCGGACGGTTGGATTTGGCCATCATTTTCCCGATTTACACCCTCAAAAAGGACAAGGTAAATCATTTTTTTTCGCCAAGTTTATACGCATGATAAACGCATGATAAAATAGCCTCCCCCAAAGCAAGTACTTATCTAATAAACATTGAATACCAATCGGCAACCAATCAAAAACCGAAGGGTAGGTTTTTAGATTAGGCCAAGTCCCAAAATGTTGAAATTGCGCCAAAATTTCAAAATAATAAAACAAAATTATTGAATGAATAGTAATTAGACATTCAATATCTAATTGGAGGGTTTTGAAAAAAATTAATGGGGAAACGCGACAATTAAATTAAGAATTTGGCAGGGTCTAGTACTTAGTTGAAGAGATAGATTATAAAAATTGATATGCGCCAAGCTATGAAGTTTTTATGAAGGGTTCTATCTTGTTCTCTTAGTTCTTTGACCCTGCCTTTCTTTTTGAAGGGGATTCAAATATTTTAATTTTCTTTTTTATTGTCAGTTACTATAAAACAGTTAATATAAAAACGCAGGGAGCAAGCTGCTCCACGTGATATGGATAAAAAGTAATGCGCCAAGCTATGAAGTTCGTTGAGGAAGTCCATTAAATCTCGTATTACAACCCACTACCCTGCAGATTCTTTATCCGAGGAAACTCGGATGTTTAATTTTAAATTTTGCTGAAGTGTTTTCAATAGCATGCATACGGGTGACGCACTCTATTAGAATTACAATTACCATACCACATTGACTTAATTGAAATATTTTTTCCCATATATTTAATTGTTTTTTCAATTTGGCCGTAATTAACTGATAATGATGCATTTATGATTTGTGTTTATTTTCAGGAAAGCTTGAAATCCAATTTTAATTCAAGTTTATTTTTGTCCTAATTTGCTTATTCATTTGCTTAATAAAATGTACAATTTCAGGATCAGAAATATCTTGGTGAAATGACGTCCTGTGCTCTCCTTAAGTCATAGCCAAGCATTATTTCGTGGCTACCACTGCTGTATTGGTTAATTTCATTGATTCCTAAATCGTATGCATATCCCAATCTTATTTGATCATTGACTTGATACATCAGATTGAAATTGACTGATGAATTGCTTCTATATGAAGCTCCAATCCAAAAAGCATCTTTGTAAATAAGGTTGGCTCCAGCTTCGAAAGAAAGGGGAGCATTTGCATTGTATCTAAGTAAGGCAGATGGTCTGATATGAATGGTCTCGGCCAATGGGAATACCATTCCAACTGTTGCATAATAGTGCCTTTCCAAGCTTGAAAGCTTGCTTACTGATTCATTGCTTCCATCCTTGTTGATTTTATTCTCCAATAACTTTGGTATGCCAATTCCTATGACCAATCGTTGACTGTGATAGTATAAACCAGCACCAAAATTCGGCATCCATCTGTTGACATCTTCTTCAAAAGCATTGTCCATTCCGTCTACAATTTTTGCATCGCTGTAATCAGCATTGAAACTCATAAATGAGCCACGCAATCCTATAGAAAGCGATCCAGTATTAAGTGGAATATGGTAGGCATAGTTCAAAGCTACATTGTAGGTACTTATTGGTCCATAAGCATCACCTTCGAATGAAATTCCAAGTCCAACTCTTTTTTTGAATGGACTGTGAGCGGCCACCGAAAAGGTTGTAGGGGCCCCTTCAAATCCTGTCCATTGATTTCTGTAAAATGCTGTTGCCGACATTCCACCTCTACTTCCCGCATAGGCAGGATTGAGCAAGACTCCATTGAACATATATTGCGTGTACATGGCTTCCTGCTGGGCGCTTAAATCGGAAAAGCCAAATAGCAAAGCAACTAAAATTATTAATTTCTTCATAGCTGAAAATTTTGTTTTAAAATGCATAGGAGTTTAAAACTCCTATGCTTATAAAATTGGTCTGTACTACCAAATTGTTCTTATTCGATTCTCTATCGGTTTCTATCGTTTAATGGTGATGTACCCTTGATAAAGTTGATCAGCCTCGAGTGTTAACACGAAATAATAAACTCCATCAGGTAATTCTTTGCCATCTATTCCAAACTCGCCATCCCAAAGTGTACTGCTGTTGTAATCTGAACTAATGAATACTTCACTGCCCCAACGGTTGAATACTTGTAGTTCAACTGATTCGAAACATTCCAAACCAAGTACTTCAAATCGATCATTGACTCCATCACCATTCGGCGAGAATGCGTTTGGTATAAAGAGCTCACAATCTTTGACTTCGACACTAACTTTTGCAGTAACACAAAGTCCTGCTTCGTTGCACAATTCGTAAACAAATTCGTCGATTCCAGAGAATCCTTCATTCGGCACATAGAATAAATCGTTGTTGGATTCGATTCTTATGCTTCCATTTTCAGGGAAATTCGAAATGCTATAGGACAACTCCAATCCTTGTGGATCATAATCGTTTACAAGGATTTCTATCCCAACAGGTTCATTTATCAAAGTAGATTCAGAATCATCCTGGGCTACTGGTGGTAAAATTTCTTCTCCTGAAACAACAACTTCGACAATGGCTTCATCACACAATCCTTGATCATTACAAACTTGATAAGTGAAACTTATTGTTCCTACAAAGTCAGTTTCAGGAATGACTAGAATCGTACCATTTCCATTCAATACCAATCCAGCATTTTCAATCGTACTTGTAATGCTCAATTCAGGATCTAGGCCAAAGCTTTGATCATTGACTAAAACTTCTACTAAAACTGATTGGTTCAAACCAGTGAGGGCCTGATCGTTGGTCGCAATTGGAGCATTCTCTTCACTGCCTTCTTGATCATTTATCACAACTCTAACCATGGCTTCATCGCAAACTCCATTGGCACAAATTTGATAAGTAAAACTATCTACCCCGACGTAATTGGTTTCCGGCATATAAACAAATTCCTGATTGTTCAACAATAGAACTTGTCCCTTATTAGGCACAGTCCAACCATCAATATCAACCGTATTGTTCATATTTAGATCATTGGCCAAAACATTGATTTGAGTACTTTGATTTCTGTAAGTTTCGGCCGCATCATCCATTGCCATATCTACAACGCCTTCTCCTTGAACATTGATGAATACATAAGCTGTATCACACAATCCACAAGGATTGCATGTAATGTAACTGAAGACATCACTTCCTACAAAACCTTCTGTAGGTTCGTAAACTATTGTTCCTTCGCCAACAAGATAAACTTGACCATTCTCAGGATTTGAAGCATAAGTAATTCCTAAATTTTCATGACATTGATCTGAATCATTGAATAAAACATCAACTGCCAAACTACCAAACTCTGCTAACATAATACCAAAGTCATCCTCTGCAGATGGTTGCGTGCAAGCCACATCCAAAGTTATATAAGTACTAGAACAAACAGTCATATCTGGAGAGCAAATGGTTGCAATGATCACATCAGAAGTATTGAATTGAGGAGCCTGATAGTCAAAACAGAAATTATCTGTTTGAGTAATAAGCGCATCATTTTCACTATCTATGTTATCCAGCACTGCTCCCTCAGGAACTGTACAGAATTCTGGGCAAATATTTATGGTCATTCCCGGAGAAGTACACATTTCAAAAACATTGTTGCATGCTCCAGCAACTGAAACAAATGCAGTGGCTTCATCACAAGCACCATTTTCATCACAGATGGTATAAGTAAAGGAATCATTTCCATAAAAACCTTCATTAGGTGTGTACTCCAGGCCTCCATTCGCACTTGAAACTGATCCATAAGCTCCTTGACTGAAATCAGTAATTTGGAATCCGGTTCCATGATCATTTGATAGGACATCGAGGACTGTAGCCGTATTGTGTTCCACATCGAAAAGATCATCTATGGCTTCCAAAGCTAAACATTCACCAACATTGATGCTGATGTAAGCCGTATCACACAATCCAGTATCATCGCAAGCAATTAATTCCATTAAATCGTTTCCTACAAATCCAGGCAATGCAGTATAGACAACACAAGGGAAGTCCGAAATACTGATGCTACAATTGTACAAGTTATCGATTAAATAAAATTGCGGATTATTCTCCATTGAAAGATTACAGAATGAAGCACATAGTGTAGTCGGTGTAACAGGTTCTGCACAAACGGCAGTGGTATTGTTACAATCTGGATCTGGTGGTGTACAAGCTTGAGAATTGATGGTTAATGAAGTAGAACTGCATTCACCACAATCGTTACAAACCGTGTAGTTAATTATTTCTGTTCCTGTAAAATCTGAATCAGGAGAATAAGAATAAACATTACCATTGACCAAGTTCAAGCTTCCATTGATTGGACTTGTTGTAAATTCAACGGTAAGGTTGTCATTGCACTCATAATTATCTGCATCATTTTCAGTAACATCAAATTGAATGTTGGAACCTATTGAATTGGTGTTGAAATAAGCTTCTCCACAATTAATAATCAATAAGTCGGAAACTGGCTCAGGCGTATTGCAACCAATATGAATAATATAAGTTGAAGTTGAGCAAGCAGGAGGATTGTTCGTGTCACAAACTGTTAAAGTCAATGTATCTGGTCCTTCCAAGCCTGGAAGCGCTACATATCTGATACAATCATCTTCCAAAATTTCCACACTGCATTCAAACAGGGATTCAACTTCGGTAATAACTGTTCCGAATCCTTCTGGATCTTCAAAGTCGTAACAAATTACAAATGGATCCAATTCCATTACACAATATTCAAGTGTCACTGAAACAGGAGGTAAATTATCCGCTTGTTCAATTTCAATACAAACGGTTGCCTCATCTGTGTTTCCGTAAACATCTTCAATTATATAGTTGAAACAATCAGTTCCAGTAAAACCAGGATTTGGCAAATAAACCAAACAACCATTGGCTCCAGATGAAACAGATCCATTTTGTGGATTTAAACTAATAGACGAGATTGAAACATCTTCTCCAATATCGTTGTTGGTTACACAAACAGAAATTGGTGTGTTTACATCTGTATTGTAATTATCGTCATTGGCAATAATTTCTGAATCGCATGGCCCATCGTAACCGTTAATACCGATCACAAAAACTGATTCAGAACATGCTGTTGGATTTTGGTCATCACAAACAGTCAAAGTCAAAACATCAGGAGCTGTTAATCCTGAAAGGCTTGTATAAACTATACAAGAATCATTGGCTATTCCAACGATACAATCAAAGAATGAATCATGATCAACAATGATTGTATTGTCTCCATTTGGATCTGTAAAATCAAAACATATAGTGGTTGGTTCTTCCGCATTTACACAGAAAGTACCTTCTTCTTCATATGGAGGATCATTTGCTGGGATCATTTCATCGACAGTGATGTAAACTGTTCCTTGGGCAAAATTATTACATTCATCTACAATTACATAAGTATACGAATCTTGACCAGCGTAGCCTTCATTTGGAGTATACAATACACATCCTTCAACAGCAAAGCTGACAGAACCATATTGAGGCTGTTCTACAATTCCATTGATATTTAAATCAGTTCCCTGATCATTGTCAAGAATGCAATAAGTTATTGCACTATTGAAATCAACGTTGAAGTAATCGTCGACAGCATTGATGTTGCTTTGGCAATCAGATTCAACATCAACGATCACGTCAGCAAAGCCTGTATTTCCGCAGATGTCAAATACATTGTAAGTAAAATTGTCTGTACCAATGAAGCCTTCATTCGGTGTGTAAAGAATACAATCATTGCTCAGCATTTCTACTTGACCATTGTTGGGACCTTGAGTGAAATTGCTGACTCCGATGTTCGCACCTCCATCATTGGATAGAATGCAGATTTCAATAGCAACATCATTGAGTGTTGTAGCAAAATCGTTTTGTGGATTCAAAGTGGTAACAGGTGTGCATACTTCAAATGAATCTTCCATTGAGCATCCATTCTCATCTGTTATAAGCACATGGTATGTCCCTGGAATCAGATCGAAAATACTCGCATCTGAACTGCTGTATCCAGCAGGACCTTCCCAGTTGAGCATAAGGTTTTGTGCTGACTGATTGAAATTTAATAAGATCAACCCATCTTCTGCTCCACATGAACTTTCACATTGAACGGTCGGATTGTAATCAAATTCAGTCTCGTTTACTATAACTTCAATAGCTTGTGAATTGGTGCAACCTTCGTTGCTCACAATACTAACTGTGTATATTCCAGATTCATTGACAGTAATTGCTGGCAAGTTTCCTTGGTTAGAAATTGCCACTCCATCTTTGTACCAAGTATAAGAAGCAAATCCCATAAATGCTGTCATGAATATTGATTCTCCTGCACAAACTTCATTGATTCCAGAAGGTATATATAGACCAACTTCAGGATCAGGTATCAAATCAATAGTGATTGTATTTGAAACACTCATACATCCTTCGGCAGAAATAATTTGAGCAAAATAATTGCCCCCCTCTCCTACTTCAATTATATTTTGCGAAACAGCATTTAGAGCAACACCTGGTTGATCTGCATGATACCAATAGATAGAATAATCTCCATCTGTGACCGCATACATTTCTGTCATTTCACCATTACAAATTTCAGTATCTGAAGAATAAATTTCAACAGAACCAATTTCATTTAAAGTAATGCTGACTTCTTCATAGTTTTCACAACCATTTTCATCAGTTACATTCACTCCGTAAATTCCAGAAGTGGAAGCTAGATAAGCTTGGGCGTTTGCAAAAGGAATTTCTTCCCCTCCAACAAACCATTGGTAAGCTGTCATGTTTCCATTGGCACTTAAAACAATGCCTGTTTCACCACATGATACTACTGGTTCAGATGGGTCCAATCCGACTTCAGGGTTTGGATTAATTTCAATACTGATAACATTAGAAGTTCCTTCACAACCTTCTGGTGTATAAACCTGAGCATAATAATCTCCTGGTTCTGAAACTTCTATACTTTCCGCTGATTCTGAGTTTAAAGCTACATTTGGTTGATTTGAATTAAACCAGAAGACTGTGTTGTCCGAACCAAAAGAGCAGAACAATAAAGAGGTTCCACCATCGCAAATTGAGTTGGTCGAAGCATAAATTGGAATTTCACCAACCGAGCTAACTGTTACAACTATAGGAGCAGAGAGTGCAGAACATCCGAATTCATCTTTTACTTCCACCTGATAGGTTCCAGACTCTGTTACTGTCAATGCTTGTGAATAGGCATAAACAGCGCTGACTCCATCTTTGTACCAGAAATAGTAAGTAAAAGGTTCGCCATTTTCCATGTACCCAGCATCTAATATTACTGGAATTTCATCATCACAAAAATCTGTTGATCCCATGATTGAAATTTCAGGTGTATCAATGTTTCCATCTAGAATGGTAAACACCTCAGAGACATGTACACATCCAGCGATGTCCACTACTTCAACATAGTATTCACCTGGTAAATAAGCCAACAAGTGATTCCATTCAGCAAGATATATTGGTAATCCATCTAGGTACCATTGATAATCTTGATAGAAGCCTTGTGCTTCGATGTCAACAAATGAACCATTGCAAACAACGTTTTCTGTTGATGTTATCACTGGCTCTTCCTCACCAGCAGCAAGAATGGTAATTGAACCTGCTATATCGCAACCATAAACATCTGTCATGGTAACAGAGAAGGTCGTCGTTTCATAAACGGTTACGGTCGTTGAATAACAAGAATTACATTCTACAAATGCAGATTCTGTATTAGCAGACCAAGAATAGTTTTCTCCATTTCCATTGACATACAGTTGAATTTCTTCACCCGTGCATGAATAGTAGTCTGAAGCAAAAATATTTAGAGGAGTTGTTGGGTAAAATTCCACAACAACTGGATAATCTCCTTCAGTAAAGCAGCCTGCATTGGTATAAGCTTCAACTGTGTAAGTCCCTGATTGACCAACAGTCAATTCGTTTGAGCTGCCACTGGCAAAAAGTAAACCATTGAGGTACCAATTGTAGGTATCAAATCCTTCACTGGCCGTCAATGTTTCTGGTGCCAATAATTCGCATTGTTGTATAGTGTTTGGTGAAATGCTCAATTCAAGATCAGGATAAACTTCTAAGTTCAATTCTGCTGAATAAGCCTCACAACCTTCGTCATTCAAAACATATATCCAATAATTACCGGTTTCGTTCACCTCGATCAAAGGAGCATTGGTATTGGGAATAGCTATTCCATTAAGGTACCACTGATAATGATCGTATAATCCAGTAACGGCCAATTGAACAGCATCTTCAGAACAGAAAGGTGTATTTCCTGATACGATGTATATCTCAGGTGCAGGAGTCTCCCCAACCTGAATGTTTACCGGCAAAGATGTTCCAGTACAACCTTCTTCATTCGTAACACTTACATAAACCTCCGCATTTGTTGTTAAAACAAATGAGTTGATTCCAGATTCCCCTTGACTGATTCCGTTAACGAACCATTCATAAGTTTCATAACCGAAAGTTGCATTCAATTGAACATCCTCGTTTGTACAGAATGAACCATTGACTGAGATAGAAGCGTAAGGACTTGCTGAATCACCTCCACTAATTTCATAAGTATTATTAGAAGTTTGAGAGCAGCCACTAGAAGTTTCAGCTATTGCAGAATAAGTTCCTGCCTGAGTGGTCTGGAAGATATTGCTATAGCCAGTTTGCACGATCACACCCGATTGATTTAACCAAGTGTAATATTCAAACCCTTCGCTGGCTATCAATATTGCATTTGGATTTTCACAGTTAATCACATCTGATTGAGCGGTAATTTCCAAAGATGGTAGATCCTGAACATGAATGGTGATACTCTTAGAGGTACTGCATCCTGAGTCATCAGTAATGGTTGCCACATAAGTAGTTGTTTCTGTTGGAGAAACCGCTGGATCGAGACAATCAGTACAAGACATTGAATTGATGTCTCCACCAGTTGTCCATTCTATATTATCCAATGGACAGCTTGCAAATAGATATGCTGTTTCACCAGGACAAATATGAACATCTGAAGCAGAAACATTCAATACAGGAGCAGGATTAATTTCAATATAAACCAATTCACTCGTTGCAAAACAACCTGTTTGACCAGCACTTGATTGTACAGAATAGATACCTGTAGAAGTGGCAAGGAAAGTATTGTTTGGCGATGATTGGACTAAAATAGTTTCAAATAAATACCAGTTATAATTGGCAAAACCTTCTGTAGCTGTTAATAGAACTCCTCCATTCTCCAAGTCTGATTCACAAGCAGTTACATTGCCCGGATTAATACTAATTGAAGAATTGAAAGAAGCGAAAGCTTCCACATTTACCCCTTCAGAAAGACCGATACATCCTTCAAAATCTGTAACAGCAACACTGTAGAATCCATCTTCAGTCGCACAGATCTGAGGTCCTGCTTCTCCTACTACTTCTATTCCATTGTTGTACCATTGGTATTCGGCATAGTTTGATGGAACAGATAAGTCTGCACAATAGCCTTCACATAATGGAACGGCATTGTAAATAATCGCTGGAGAAGGGTTGTCAATTGCATTTAGGTAAACAGTGGCTGATTGAGCAGTACATCCATATTCGTTACTAACAGTAACAGAAAATGCATTGTTTATTGGATCGTAATTCAATACAGCATTGGTCGGATCAGAAGTTGCCTGACTGCCATTTATGGTCCATTCATAGATATCGTCACCTGACGTGGCATAGAGGATGAATCCTCCACCATCACAAATTGAAGTACCATCACCTGCTGATAACTCAGGAAGTTCCGGATCAGGTAAAATGTCTACAAAAACATCATCAGAAGCTGTTGAACAACCATCGCTATTGATTACAACTACATAGTAATCTCCTGGTGTTGAAGCTTCATAAGTATTATCTGGACCAAAGTATAATAATGTTGTCCCGTTTGTGTACCATGCATAAGAATCGTATCCTGCATCGGCTTCCAATGTAACAGAACCACCTTCACAAATTCCATTGACCGTAACTGCAGCCATTTGCGGATTGTCAGGATCTGGTACAAAAATGGTAATTTCACCAGTCGATTCACAACCATCAAAAGAGGTCATTGTCAAAGTGAAAGTTTTTGTTTCACTTGGATTGGCAATAGGATTTGGACAGTCCCAACAAGAAAGATCTTCATCTTGAGGAGACCATGAATAAGATGCTGCATCAACTGGAGCATAAATAATTAAATCATAGCCTGGACAAGATACATTGTTCGGGTTGCTACTAAATAATACTGGATCAATGATTTGACCAATGTCAACATTGACAATATTACTCACAATCACACAACCATCTTCGTTGGTTCCAACGACAGAGTAATTGCCTGAATTTTCAACAACCAATGTATTGGAAGTTCCAGATTGAATCAGGAGAATTTCATCTTGATACCAAGTATAATCTGTCATGCCTTCAGTGGCAGTTAAGGTCACTTGATCTTCGCCACACAAGTCCAATGGACCTTCTGGTGAAATGCTCAAAGTTCCAGTTTCCAAAATGTTTATTTCTACTTCAGGAGCTGTTCCTTCACAACCATTGTTGTCATTAACAGAAACCGTATACAAACCTGATTGTGATGCAGAGATGGTATTGAATCCTCCAGATGAAATGACTTCACCGTTTAGGTACCAAATGATTTCATCATAGTCGCCAGTAACAGAAAGCGTAGTTTCTGTGCCAGGACAGATAAGATCACCATCCATTACAATTATTTGAGGATCTGGTCCGCCCTGAGGGCTAACCATAATTTCATCAGATACTTGGACACATCCGTTGTCGTCACTTACAACTACATAAACTGTTCCTGGAGTGGTTGCAGTATAAGTAGAATTTGTGTTTCCAGTACTTTGATTATTTTGATACCATTCGTATGAAACGAATCCCTGAGTTGCATGTATTTCAACAGCCGAGTTATCGCAGAAATTGCCAGAACCATCGACTGTTATTTGAAGCGCTTGTGTTTCATAAATCACCACGGTTTCTAATCCAGAAGTTCCCTGGCATCCGCTTTCATTTGAAGCAACAACATAATAGCTTCCACTTGCAATTGCATTGTAAGTATCTGCAGTTCCATTTTGAACCAAAACACCATTTTCCGTATACCATGCGTATGAATCAAATCCTGACGAAGCCATAAGAATCAAATCTTCACCATTACAGGCGAAACCATTTGTTGCAAAAATATCAACCGCCTCGTTGTCAGCCACAGGAATGGTAATCGATGCACTAGAAGAACAACCATTGATGTCTGTAACTGTCAAAGTATAGGTTGTGGTTGATTCAGGACTTGCAGTAGCTTGTAAACAAGTCAAGCAAGAAAGAGAACCATCATTTGGTGTCCATTGGTAAGCAAAACCTGAAGTAAAGCCAGTCAGTAATGTGCTTTCACCTGAACAAATTTCAAGATCAGAAGCTGTTACTTCTACTGTTGGGTCATCATTAAAAATCACATTGATGTAATTACTTGGAGCGCTTTGCTTGTTGTTTTCGTCAGTAACTATAACGGTATAAATTCCCGTCTCAGAAATTTCAACTGTAGAAGAAGGACCGGACTGAACAAGACCTGCACCGTTGATGTACCAATCATATTGATCGAAGCCTTCCGTTGCAGACAAGCTTACTGTTTCCTGATCAGAAGAACAAACTTCTATTAATTGCTCATCTGTAAGTGGATCAGTTGCTGTAATTTCTACTTCTGGAATAGGAAGGAAAGTCAAGGTAATTGGCTCACTTTCAATTACACAACCGTTAACAGTTACAATCACTGTGTAATCGCCACTTTCAGTTGCAGAGTAAGATTTATCACCGATTCCAGTGATGGCTTCTCCATTGAGATACCATTGAACATTTTCATAAGGACCAACAATAAACAAATCTATGTCTTCGCCTTCACAAGCGACCAACTCCGTTTCACAAATAATAACTGGCGGAGGAAAATCTCCAATATTTACTTCAACAAAAGAAGAAGTTGATTCACAGCCATTTTCATCATAAACTGTAACTGTGTAATATCCAGACTCAAACACTTCAAGTGTATTTTCAGGACCACTTTGAATCAAAGTATTTTCATTGTGGTACCAATCATATAAATCGTAACCAGCAGCTGTTTCCAAAATTACAGGAAGATCATCTTCGTTGCAAATGGTATCTGTTGGAGCTTCAATCACTGGTAATTCAGGATCTGAAAATTCTATATCGACAGGAAGAGAAGTACCGAAACAACCATCTTCGTTGTCGACAGTTACTGTGTAAGTTCCTGGTTGATCAACAACGATTAGATTGGTAAAACCAGTCTCCAATTCATTTCCATTCCAAAACCATTGAATAAAGTCATATTCTCCCATGATGGCCAAGGTGACAATGTTTCCTTCACATATCACTGGTTCTCCTTCAACAATAATTACTGGATTAGGAGCAGGGTTTGTATTGACAGAAACAGTTGAAGAGGTTCCAGAACAACCATTAGCATTTGTAACGGTCACATAAACATCGGCAGTTTCTGAGATTGTAATTCCGTGGTCTGGACCAGACTGGAAAGATTGGCCGTTGACGAACCATTCGTAATTTTCAAACTCCTCCATCGCGAAGACTTCAACAGAACCACCTTCGCAGAAATTGTTGTCTCCGCCGAAAGTTAACATTGGCTCTGGTTCGTCGACCTGAACAACAGTTACTGGTTGAGAATCACCTGCACAGAATTCACCAGAAGAAGCAGTAACGTAATAGATTCCAGGTAAGTTGGTACTATAGGTATTGCTTGCCCCTGATCCTACCATGACATTGTTTTGATGCCAAACGTATTGATCGAATCCTGGGCTTGCTGTTAAAACAGTTGCTTCTCCAGGACAGATTTCAAGGTCAGGATTTATTATTTCAATATCCGCAATGTTGTTTACGGTTACAGGAATCACATTAGAGAAATTACTACATCCAGATACGTTGGTAACATAAACGTTATAATCTCCAGATTCAGTGGCTGTATAAGTTGGATCGTTTGCATTTTCAATTGCAACACCATTTAAGTGCCAGTGAACGAATACAAATGTACCATTCAAATTCAACTGAACAGATTCCCCTTCACAAATCGTTGTTGGCCCAAGGGCTATAATTTCTGGCTCAGGTAGTGGATCTGCTTGAATAGAGAAAGTATTTGAAGATTCAACACAACCGCTTGGATTGGTTACTTCTACAGTAACTGTTTGACCAGGCAAAGCATCGTATTGTGGACTGTTGCCACTTTGAACCAATTCTCCATCAGCGAACCAATCATAATTCACTCCACCAGAAGTTGCATTGATTGGTAAGAAGCTATCTGGGCAAGTACTCATATCTCCGTTCGGACTGTTTATGTCTGGGTTTGGAGATTCGTTTACAATAAGTGTCACTGGATCTGAAATAGCAGTACATCCGTTTTCATCTTCTACAACTACATAATAGTTGCCTTCAAGATTAGTAGTAATAGTCTGACCTGATTGGAATTCCTGCGTATTGTAGAACCATGTATAAGATACAAAACCAAGTGTTGCTGTCATGATAGAAGTTTCATTAGAACAGATGTTTAAATCTGTAGCTGAAATTTCAACCGAAGGAGCAGGATTCATTATTATTGAAATAGGGTCGCTTTGATCTGTACAATCAAATTCATTAGCTACCACAACATAATAATCACCCGAAGTTGTTACAAAAAGACTGTTTGTATTTTGTCCGCTTATTATTCCATCTTCATTGTACCATTGGTAAGAATCAAAATTTTCTGTAACCAATAAAGCAACTTGCTCATCAGTACAAGATGGGTTAGAGCCTTGTGCGATTATTACATCAGGCATTTCTATGTCACTAACATCAATAACTACTGGATCCGAAATATTGGGACAAACATCTTCTCCATTTACCTCAACTGTATAATTACCACCCAAAGTAGTCGTGATTGAATTTGAGCCCGATTCAAAAATATTACCGTTCAAATACCAATCATAAGAATCATATCCAGGAGTAGCAGTTAAAGTATAAGATTCCCCTAAACAAATAGTTGTTGACGGTTCTGTAATTTGAACATCAGCAATCGGAAGAACAGTAATCACGATGGGATTAGATGTTCCAGAACAACCTTCTTGGTTGTCTACAAAAACTGTATAACTTCCTGAATCGTAAGCATCGTATTGAGCTGCATTTGCACCATTAATTTCAACATCATTTAAGAACCACTGAATACTTGCATAATTTCCAAGGACTTCAAGGTTGACAAATTCGCCTTCACAAATCAATTGATCCATATTTGGAACGATTTGCGGTTCTGGTAAACTATTGGTTGAAATATCCAAACTTTCAGTTTGACTGACACAGCCATCAGCTGAAGTAATAACAACATACACTATCCCTGAAGCCATCATCTCATACTGAGTTTGACTTCCTGTGGATATAGATTGTCCGTCCACAAACCATTCATAAGTTCCAGGGCTGGCATCTAATTCTAAAAGGATGCTTCCTCCTTCACAGAAACTATTTTGGTTAGTAGGAATGGTCAGCTCACCAGTTGGTAAAGGATTGACCGTAATTTCTATAGGATTGGAATTATCAGTACAACCGTTTTCATCTGTTACGGTTACATAATAAGTTCCAGAATTTCCAACGGTAATTGATTGCGTTTGCTGGATAGCAGAACCGTTAAAATACCATTGGTAAGAATCGAATGTTTCATTTGTTGTTATGGTACTTTCTTCTCCCTGACACAGCTCCACATCTGTAGCTGTAATTTCAGCAACAGGATTAGGGTTGACAGTGATGTCGATCGGATCTGATTGTCCCGTGCAGCCAGCAAAAGTCGTTACTACCATGTAGTAAGAACCAGATTGACTAACTTGATAAGCACCACCAATGGCTCCTTGAATTGGGCCATTTTGGTTGTACCATTGCATTGTATAATAATTCCCAAGTACATTTACTCCAACAGATTCCCCTGCGCAAATCTCAGAAGAAGCATTATTGGAAACTTGAGTCAAAGGACTTGGATTAGGATTTACAGCTAAGTTAACCGGATCAGAGATTACCGGACAATAGCCATCCATGGTAGCCTCAACCGTATAAGCGCCTTCTGTATCAACTGAAATTGAAGAGGAGTTGCCACTAATGGCATTGCCATTCAAGAACCAGTTGTAATTGTCATAACCTGTTGTTGCTGAAAAAGTAACTGATTCCCCTTCACAAACATTTTGGTTTTCTTCTAAAATTTCAACATCAGCCAAAGGCAATACTGTTATCGTTACTGGATCTGAAGTTCCAGAGCATCCTGCTTGATCATCGACAAAGACAGAATAGCTACCTGAATTAGAAACAGTAATTGAACCATTGTTTGCACCTGACATTTCATTGCCATTCAAGAACCATTGAATACTTGGATAGGTACCAACAACTTCTAAAACAATCGTTTCCCCCTCGCAAATTTCTTGATCACCATTTGGTGTGATCATTGGCATTGGTAGCATGTTGGTACTAATGTCCAATGTTTCACTTTGATTTATACATCCATCTAGACTGGTTACAGTTACGTAAACCATTCCTGATTCCATCATTTCATAATTTATCTCACTTCCCGTTTGGACCAATTGATTGTCAACATACCATTCGTACGTTCCAGGGCTTGCATTTAATTCCAATAAGATACTTCCGCCCTCACAGAAAGAGTTTTGGTTGGTTGGAATAAACAAATCAGCTAGAGGCAATGGATTGACAATTATTTCTATTGGATTAGAAAGATCTGTACAGCCATTGTCATCACTTACTTCCAAACTATAAGTTCCAGCATCTGAAACCGTAATGGTTTCTGTATCTGCTATTGCAGTTCCATTCAAATACCATTGGTAAGTTGTGAAATCAGCAGTAGCAGAAAGTGTAGATTCTTCTCCTTCACAAATAATCAATTCTGTAGCAGAGATGGTTACTTCTGGATTAGAATTTACGGTAATAACTATTGGATTGGAAGTAGCAATACAGCCATTTTCATCTTCAACATTTACAGTGTATGTACCAGATTGGTCGACCACTAAAACTTGACTTGGGTTTTCCAGGGGAATTACCTCTCCATCTAAAGCCCACCAATAAATCTCATAAGACTCACTCAATTCGATCGTTGTAGAAAATCCTTCACAAATTTCAATTGGATCTGCTGAAATCTGAGGATCAGGATTTGGATGAACAGTCAAAACGAAAGGATTTGACAATCCAGTACATTCGTCTGTGTTGTTTGCTGAAACAGTATAACTTCCAGGATCGGAAACTGTAATGGTATTGGTGTTTCCTGAAATTTCAACAGCATCCAAGAACCAAGTATAATTCGACATTCCAGCAGTTGCAGTCAATGTTGAACTTTCTCCTTCACAAATTTCATCCTCCCCATTGTCGTCAATATTGATGGTACTCAATGGTTGAACCAGGATGTTTAGAACATTTGAAATTCCTTCACAATCGTTGTTGTCTACAACCACTGCAATGAAAGAACCTGATTCTGTAATTTCGATGGTATTGTTTGTACCAAGAACAGCACCACTTGGGTTGCCATTAGAAGCAGCAAACCATTCGATCTCTGCAAAATCACCAGTCAATGAAAGCGTGGTTGAAGCGCCTTCACAGAATGTTGATTGCCCAAGATTATTAATTACCGGACCTGTAAACTCAAGTATATTTATTTCTATAGGTTCTGATGGTAAACTTGGACAATCACCATCTGTAACAATTACATAATAAGAACCCTCTACTGAGGGAGCATAAGTTTGATCGGTTCCCAAAATTGTAGAACCATTATTGCCATACCACTCATAAGCATCATATCCTGGACCTGCATCCAATGTTGCCGAAACTGGCTCATCGAAGCAAAAAGAATCGTTGCCCATTAAGCTGATAACTGGAGCAGGGCTAGCTGTCACATCGGTTTGAATCGTGTGTGTACCCACGCATCCATTATCGCTGATAAAAGTCAAAGTATAATTGGTTGAACCAACTGATGGAGTAGCGACAGGGTTTGGAATATTTGCATCACTCAAACCCGTAACTGGCGACCATTGATAATCTGACAATCCAGTTGGACCGTTGAATTGAACCGTTTGGCCTTCACATAATTCAGCTGTTGGCTCTGTTGAATTTATTGTTTCAAGTACTTCAATGGTAACTTGATCAGAGCTGGTGCATTCCCCTCTAGTTGTTGTTAGCGTATAAGTATAGCTTCCTAATTCAGAAAGCGTCAAATCGGGATTGGCACAGTCCGTGCATGAAAGACCTGTTTCAGGCGACCATTCATAAGTATAAGATGAAATCGGATCGCAGCCAAGGCTGCTTGCTTCGTCCGGACAAGTTGTTTGATCCGCCCCGGCATTTGCATAAGGGATGGAACTGATGAGTATTTCATCGCCAGTACAAACACAATTTATTTCTGGATCGATGACTACAATCATAGGACAAGCCTGACCAGCATCCGCTGAAAAACTTGCATTGAAATTCGCTGTAGCTCCACTTGCTATTCCTGCATCGAAATCGTAAGAATGAACCAAGACATCAGCAGCATCATAAACACCATTCGCATTGCTGTCATGGACAAATCCTAAACTGATAGAATTTCCTGCTGGAATGCTTAATCCAGTATTTTCGAAATAGATGGTTGCTGATAAAGATTCGGTTTCATTCTCACCACAAGTTGCTTCCATTGAAGAAGTCATTCCCGCAGTAGTTGTGAAAGAAAGATTCGGTTTATTGACATTTATATCCAATACTGTATTCCCTGTTTGAATTGGCACAGCACATTCTTGGTTGTCCTCTACACAAACCAAATCGGTTGAAGTGTAGGTATTGATTGTAAACTCATGAACATCGCAAGTCAATGCTGATCCATTTGCCAAAGAGAAAGACAATTGTACAGACTCAGTAGCGGCAAGGCCAGCCGGTAAATCCCATGAAAGCACTGTAAACCCAAGGCTGCTGTCAACAGTTGGTTCACCTGGATTCCAAGAGGATACTGGACTGCTAAGCACAGCGCTAGTATTGGCTGAATAGTTGATGCCGGATGGCAATACTATTTCAACATAAGCATTTTCATCTGTAGTCGATGGTCCTGAATTCGTAATGTCTAAAACGAATCCTGTTCCATTGTTACAAGTATTGTTTTCATCAAGGTAAAGATCCGGAACCATTGAATAGGTTTGATCTGCTCCTTCAATGTGAAGGTCTTCATTTTGGAATGTTCCTGGAGTTTGTTGACCACAGCCATCATATCCGTAACCGACAAACTGGAAAACGCTACCAGAACTGAATCCACAGAAAGTTTCAATACCAAAACGGATACTGAATCTGTTCTCTGTATCTGTAGGCGCTGGAATAGGATCCAAACCATCGATGAAAGATGCATCAACATCGTTCATATTGTATTCAAACAGTAAACCAGAAGGAAGCGTATCTACTAATGTCGGTTCAAAACCAATCGGCACATAAGGTGAATTGATTGGGTAGGAGATTTCAAAACTATTGTCGACAAAATCAACTCCATCAAAAGGAATGATGATCTGGAAAGTAATGTCATACAAGTATCCTTGTTTTACATTTTTAAATTCTAATTCAAAAAATCCGTCCTCGCATAAATCCAATGTATCGGAAACATCGAGTAAATTAATTTGCAAGGCCGCTTCTTCTGGAAGAAGTGATAAATAGACTTGTTGTTCTTTTGAATCGCAAGAGTATTCTGCATCATCTGGTCCACTGAAATCGTTTTGACAATCCCAGTTAAATCTAATGATTGCTTCATCTGGATCACAAGCACCATATTCTGCTGTGAAGCGGAAGGTTCTGCATTCATTTCCAAGGAATTCACCTGCATCGATCCAGACACTTCCATTTCCATAAGCTTCAGTAGCAATGGAAACAGGGTTGTTTGAATCAGTTATTTCTTCTGCTGAAATTACATTAATTTCTGATGTTGGCGTTTCAAAAGCCAACCAACTAAAACTCGCGTCAGCTTCAAAAGTATTGCAAATTTCAACATCCCAACTTACTTGATCTTCTGTTCCTTGTTGGATTGGATTCAAAGCCATCATAGAAAATGCTGGACTGGCAAAGAAAACATCTCCGCTAACCGAACCAGATTCCGTGACAACACATTCAGGATTGTCTAGAATTGCATAGTAAAATTTGTCATAAGTATATTCAAATATAAAATCTGAGCTAACCACATTACATGATCCGACAAATTCCATTTCAAATTTAATAATAAGTCCAGGATTTGTTTTGTCTGGCAAATTGATCAGAGACCCTAAATCATTGAAAACATATTGATGTCCGTTAAGTATATTGTCTGGAACGATTGGGATAGAAATAGCATTGCCATTGTCATATACCGTCATTGTAGCTGTACCGTTTACAGCATTTAATCCTTCTGGAACATTAAGAACAACTTCTTGCAAGTTTCCAAGCCATGGTCTGTGTTCAACAAGGAAATCATCTCCAGTTGGAGAATTGATTCCGAAACTTCCTTCCACCATTATTGTACCGTTGCAACCTATTTGAACAGCACTGTTTGCGAAAGGATCAATTTCTGGTCTTAGCACATAAAAGTCTTCACATTCATTGTCGCAAGAAACATTTCCATTGGCTCTAAATTCTCCTCTAAACTGTACCAGTTTCCAATAGTCTGTCATGCCTTCAGCATCGACAACGATCAAATCTCCTTCGATGCTCACCATATCACCTGGTTCTAAAGTCAGGTTGTTCGCAGCAAGACAGGCGTCGAGATCAAAGGTCCACATAAAGAATCTATCTCCATCGGTATCAACTGTTGGAGCTGGTAAAGAACCAGTACAATAGCTTTGCCCATTTACAATCAAAGAGTTTCCTTGAAATTCGAAAGGCGCTCCGCTTCCTGGCGCAATAAGGCTCATAACAAAATCAAGATCATTTATTGTTGAACCTGCTGGACCATCAATGGTACCACCAACTTGCCATGCAACATTGTCACAGACATAAGCACGGTTCAATTCAACACCAGGCGTATTTGCATTGGCGATGTTTCCTGAAGTTACATCATTGTCCAACCAACCAAAGGAGTTTCTCGAAACATCCATTGAATTGATTAATACTCCAAGGCAATCGCCTCCAGGACCAGGACAAGAAGACTCGATCAAAGCATTGTAGGTTTCACATGCTCTTACGATTTCACAACCGTCTGCAGAACAAGGACATTCGTACACTACCTCGAATTGGAAATCGACCGGACCGTCTTCTTCACAAGGGCCATTGTAAGCCAAAGTTAAAGTCCAACAATCCTCGACTACTCCGTCGCTCAAGGTTCCACCTGAAACAGTGTATTCGTTTGGACTCAATTGAGTAATGGTTGAAGTCATTTCACCATCCTCATTCGTTATAATTCCTCCTAGAGGATCAATATTTTCATTAGAAGTTGTGAAATGCAGATTTACCTGTGCATCTGCACAAGGAAGCATTCCATCTGTAAAGGAATAGCAGAACATTGCTTCAAACTCTGTATCTCCAGAAATTCCGTGTGCTGATTCCATAAAGGTGTAACCAAAGTCTCCATAATCTAAACCTTCTACATTGACAATTTCAGTTGGTTTTTGGCCATCACATTGGTCATTGTATTTTGCTTCAACAAAAAGCCCTTCCAAACATTCAAGTGGTTCCATTCCACAAGAGCTAGAGGCACAAGTCAATTGATACGAAAGTTCAAAGCTAAAACTATCGCCAATTGCAAGATCATCATTTTGACCATCACCGTCCATATCAGACAAGACTGAAGAAAGGTCTATTTGAAGCTCTCCGAAATTGTTTAATGAAGGAGTCCCTATGGAAGTACCATTTATTGCAAGGTCGATGAGATCAAAGTTTTCTTCAAAAGCATCCAAATCGCAAGGTGTAGAAAGTTGCAAAACAACATCTTTGGCATAGCCAGAATTTAGCACTTGTTCAGATCCAGCATTTATGACTGTGAAATTCAAAGATCCCTCCGTACATAAGTCTGGATCGCTGTTTACAACATTAGAAAAGTCAATGTTTGGTGATCCAGTGGCAAAAGTATAACCATCAGAATAAGATTCGTCTCTGCAAACATCGCCTTCACATCCCCAACTGAAGATAAATTCTGATAAACCTACATTTCCAGGACAAGTTGTAATGGTAATTTCTTCATAAAAAACAAGAATGTCTGATTCGTCAAAAATTCCGTCAAGGCCCATTGCTGCAAAATCTGCCTCAGATAACTCGGCAGTAACTGATGTTCCTGAATCGCTGAATGTCAAAGGAACGATTGTGGAACTTCCTTGGATACCAACTGAAAGGCTGTTGTATTGAACGCCTGGTTGGTAATTGTGTTGGTAATATAGGTGATTGAGAAAAGCCTTTAGACCATCCTGAGAAACAGTTATTTCACGAATGAAAGAACCACCAATATTCACTGCAGGATAGCTAGGGCTAACCGAGAGAATATTTAGGGATGGCACATAAATTTGATTGTTGTAGGCCAATGCTGGCGTAAACTCAACCGTTTGGGCTCCTGCCTGAACAATGTAATCTATGTTGATAGGAAGGAAATCTTCCCAAGGGTCCAATAAAGGGCAAGAGCCTTTTACAGGAATATTAATGATTACATCGCCTCCGGCTCCAATATTCGGTAAACTGAAAATTGGGTTGGAACTGCTGGATTGGCCAGTCTCTGAAAGGGATTGTCCCGTACCTGAAAAAGCCGTACCATAAAAATCCAATCCATCTGGTAAAACCAGTTCTAGGCTTGCGGATGAAAGGGCGGCAGTAGAAGTCACTTGAACAGAGAGGGTATCTGGTTTAGAACAAACCACCAATCTGTCAAATGATTCGGATCCTGGTAGAGATGAATCTCTGAGGTCAATGATACAAATATCTTCAGACGCCAAGGCGTTTATAGATATAATCATTCCCAATATGAAAAGAGCATAAAACTTTCTCATAAAAAAATTGCTTTGATTAAGTTAGGTGCATTGTTCTATTTCAACAGCTTATGTTTATTGCTAAAGAAGGATAATACAGACCTTGTCCGTTGTTTATTGAATCTCTGATACTTGGCAATAATCAAAAAATGCGAAATAGACTTAGCAATTAGCTAAGAACAAACAAAATGCCAAAAACAATTTATTAACGGAGTAGGGGAATTTAAAAGAAATTAACATTTCTCAATCAATTGAATATCAGTAGATTAGACAGCAATTTAAACAAGAACAAATAATTAAAATAAATTTGTTTTTTATAAATGCGAGTATGAAATTTAGGATACAATTACTTGATAGTGTGAAGGATAAGGGGCGCATTTGCTGCTAAGGAACAAAGACGGTGAATAGGAGGGAACTATAGCCACTTTGCAGCATGTGAGATCGATTATGAGAAAAAGAGCCGCTTATTCACTGCTTGTCTGCTAGGCGCTAATGGAGGTACAAATAGGATGCTTGGAATGTGGGGTTTAGCAAAGATTCGCACCGGGTTTCCTTGATTTTCCGTGATTTCCAGTGATTTTAAGGATTTTCAATGGTTTTGAGGATGGATTGTGGAAATGAATAGAATTTTAACTGCAGTGTGGACATTTTGCGTGGGCATTAAAACCAACAACACAGTAGTTTGGAAATGTATAGAAGTAATATACAAGGAAGATGTGTGCAATAAAACTGACCTTGAAAAGATTCAAGGTCAGTTTTGAAAAAAAGATTCCTTATTCAATTAAAAGCTTCTTGACAATTGAATGGTGTTTGTTTCTGATTTCAATAAAATAGATTCCACTAGCCCAAGAATTGCAATTTATCTTCGTTTTGCCAATATGCTTGTTTTGGTATATTTGATTTGAACTTGGATCGTAGCAAATTAGTTCGTAGCTCGAATCTTCAGGTAGATTGATTGTAAAATGGTTTGATGCTGGATTGGGTGAAATGAATTGTTTGTTTGAGGTGAAATTAATGAGCTCAAAAGACAAGCTACTTGTATCTAAAGGTGTGATGGTTATTTCTTCATTTTGAATATTAACTGGAAATTCTTCCTCTGAGGCTTTGATTAGCTTTTGATTGGTGATCCTTACAGGAACAAGCAATTCATCTTTACCAGAGATGTCATCGATGATTCCCTTCATGGCAACTATTAAACCTTGTCCTGAGGCATCCTGCTTATTGATTCTAGATATTCCAAAATCTATTTGTCCACCCTCAAAAACATGATTTATTTGGATTAAATTGTTGTTATCTGAGTCCATCCAACTTTCAGAATAATCAAATTCCAAAGTGCTTTCATCAAAAATATCCAAATCAAAATTTAAAGTAAATACCAATCCATAAATTTCTTCCACCTCACTTTGAGGAAGTCCCAAGTTTACTTCAATTTCAAGATATTCTCCTTCTTGAATTTCTTCGGTTGGAATGGAAAGCCAGAGCAATGGGTCCTCTTCGTCTGCTTCTAACACATCGTCTGTTTTGAAATGCATTTCACCATAATTCAATTCAATGATATTTACATCTTCATTGTTAATGGTTCCATTTCCATCACAATCCGAATGCTTGAGGTTGACTAAGTTGACTGGAGCTTGAGGCCAATCATTGGCTGCTTGTCCAATCCAATCAGAGCTGGGATTGGACCTTGGAGTTCCCGTTTCAAAGAAACCTAATCCAATGTTGAGTATGTCTTCATTGTTTGCTATCCCATCCCAATTGGCATCACCCGGCCAAACTTGTTCCTCATCGAAAAAGGAAATTCCGAAAGTAGGGTTAATGTCATCCTCTTCATTCACTTGAACGCTAAGAATTTCATTTGTTGTAAGGAAGCTTCCTGGCGGTAACTGTTCTATGGTCAGATTGTATTCACCATCTTCCAAAATACCAAAGGAAAAAATTCCCAATATATTCGTTTGTGATGAGAATCCATCTTCAACTCCGTTTTGACTAGCTTTGATGGAAATATTCTCTATACCCAATTCTCCTTCTTCCTGAATGCCATTTGCATTTATATCTTCAAAAACAGTTCCACTAAAGAAATTGGTTTCTTTCAATCCTATTTCAAAATACTGGTCACCGTTTCCTGTATTGAAGTTTATGGGATGAGGTGTAGTCACATTGTACTCAAACATACCAAAATACTTCAATGTCAAGTCAGCAGCAATCAATGGAATGTCCTTGGAGAAGAAGCCATTTTCGTTAAGTGCAAGGCTGTATAAAATAGATGCATCTGGATTAAAAATTCCAAGAGGAATGGATTGAATTGCGGATTCATTGTCGTCATAGATTCCATTTTCATTGGCATCGTTAAACACAATTCCACTAATCATTGAGGTCGTGGTATCAGCTATTAAAAACATGTTACCAGTTGACACTTCATTTGCTTCGATTGTGACTTCCTGTGAACTTTCTCCAATCACTTCGATATTGTCTCCCGGATTTATACAGACTGAGTATTCTCCTTGCACCAGCCCTTCAAAATAATAGCTTCCATCAGCCGCAGTATACTGGTAATCCAAAATCAGGCCTTGAGCATCTTTCAGGTAAACGGCAAAATTAGCCAGTCCTGAATCTTCCATATTGATTATTTCATTTTCATCCACATCCAACCAGACTTTTCCACTTATTTCACCACCATTAGGCATTCCTTCGTAAAATCCAAAATCAATCATGTCAATCGAATTTTCATATTCGATGTATATTTCATAGGTTCCTTGTGTTGTAAAATCGAGTTCATTTATTCCAGGCACATTTACCAAATCAATAAAATAGTTTCCTACAGGCAATCCATCAAAAACATAGTTGCCAAGCAAATCAGAGCTTTGGGTTTGCAATAAATTCCCATCTTCATCTGAAAGAGCAATCAGCGCAGCAGGCTGAGGATCTTCTTCGGAGCTCAAAAGACCGTCCAGATCAAGATCGTTCCAGACTGTGCCAGATATTTGACCTTTAAAGGGACTTAAACCAAAGTTGATTACTGGATTGGTGATTTGACTTTGCTCAACAATTTCTGAAGTGGTAAGAGAATAAAATTCTTCATTGAATTCTATTGTAAAGTTGTAATCCTCGCTCGGTGGAATAAACCGAAACTCATAACTTCCATCAGATTCCGTATAATCAAACCTGTAATAGGTGCTTCCATTTTCACTAATAAAGGCCTGTATGCCATCCAATCCCTGTTCTTCTCCGATATCGTAAATACCATTCACATTGAGATCTTCAAAGACTGTCCCAGAAAAAAACAAAGGTGCTTGCCCGATCCATGTGGGGTTATTTACCGCGAAGTCGTTTCCTGTGCTTGTTTCATTGTCCTCTAAAGATATAATATAGGAGGATTCTAAAACACTTTCTAAATCTCCATAGGGAACAATGAATAAATTATAAATGCCAGAATATAGAGGCGAAAACTCAAAATTTCCCGATTCATCTGGTGACATATTATCTACTATATTTCCAGTGGTATCAAATAATTGGACGGTGATTTGATCATAGTCAAAGTCCACAAGAGGATCGAAAACACCATCTGCGTTTACATCATAAAACACATGTCCAGAAATACTAACTGGATTGGGAATTTCGGGTTCAAAATAGCCAAAGTTTTTACTGAGGTAAATGCTTTGAGGACCTATTTCAAAATCATAAAATTGAGGTGTGGAGAATCCAGGTTCATAATCCTCCTCTACAGAGGCGACTAAAACTGTGTAATTTCCTGGTTCCAGATTTTCAAAATAATAGACACCATTAGACGCCGAATTCGTATAACTTGAGTCGAGCAAATTTTCTTGATCATCATAAAGATGTATCCAACCAGATTTGAGATGTTCATGAGGTCCCAAAAGGCCATCTGTTTCATAGCTATCCCTAAACAAATAACCTGTAACCAGGCCGGGGTTGCTTGGAGCGAAACCTAAATATACATAATCATTGTAGTCCACATTAAAAAGCGAATACTCAGAAAAAGTAGGAAAATACAGTGTAGAATCAAAGTCTATTGCAATGGAATAATCAAGGCTAGAATAGGCCTCGTAAATTAATGGATAATTTTCATAACTTAACATAGTATATGGATTATCATTTTCAAAAAGTGTAACAGGAATTCCACCCAACAGATTTTCATCCTGATCAAAATATCCATTTGCATTGCTATCTTCGAAAACATGAATGTAGATATCTCCAATATCTCCTGATGTGCTCCAAGGATCAAAAAAACCAAATTCAAATCCCTCAATTGATTCATTGTTTGAAAGAAAGAAATCAAAACAAGACTGATTGTTTGTTGGAAAACAATCTGGACAAATAATGAAGCATAAATAATAGTGTCCTGGCAACAGGTTATCGAAAGTAAAACCATCATTATTAAAGCCCATGTCAATAGTTGCTATCAAGCTGGTATCAGAATCAACTATCCTATATAATCGAGGAAAAGCTAAACCTAAGCCCTCTTCTTCATCAAAAATTCCATTAAAATTGGTGTCATGAAAAACTGAACCACTAATTTGGCCTGAATACATGATTTCAGAATAAGCAAAATCGGTATTCCATTGCAATTGATCCCAACTAATTTGCAGGTCAGCCGGCCATTCTGAACTGACTGCAAGGTTATCAATATAGGTTGGGGGAACAATTCTATAATTAAAATGTAACAAATCTGAAAAGGTGAAAGCACCATTGGCATCGGTTATGAACGTTTGTTCTGGGAAATCCAGAATTTCACTCTCATAAAGATTGATACTTAAACCCTCTATTCCTGGCTCGCCTGAATCTTGAATTCCATTTTCATTGGTATCTTCATAAACCACTCCAGAGATTATTCCAAGAGAGTTTTCGGGTGTAAGTCCATAATCATTCCCAATAAAAAATCCTGAATTACTACCACCGACAACAACATAATCCTGACCTTCTGTCAAAATGTATCCTTGTG
>CALBCY010000218.1 GCA_937927195.1 uncultured Chitinophagales bacterium | reverse complement strand
ACTGGATATGATGATAAAATTGATCAAGGCCGAGGCGAAAAACGTAGTTCTAGCCATAGCTAAAGCGAGGCTTTTCAACGAAGGCATTTGATTAATTTTAATCATTTATGTGCGACATTTTATGGTTTAAATCGTATTAATCAATTTCAAGAAAAATTATAAATGAAGAAAGCTAGTTTTTTTGTGGACATACATTGTCACCCAACTTTCAAATCTGCCAATTCGGGATATCCCAAACCACTGTATAATATATGGGAAGACTTTGATCATGTCGATCCTTCATTTAGTACAACCAGATATCTTTCCAGAAATTCGATGGAAGTAGCGAAATATTCTCAGACCAATTTTGATAAATTGTCAAAAGGAAAAGTTCGGGTTGTTTTTAATGCTCTTTATCCAATAGAAAAAGGCTTCATTAATTTGAGAAACATTCCCAATGCCTTGACGAGAAAGAAGGTTCAGCATGAAATGTTTGCTTTGCTTACTGGAATGGGTCCAGATAAGATAGCCAAGTTTCAAAAATCCAATGATTACCTCAAGGACTTGGAAGAGGAGTATGACTATTTAAAGTTAAATCAAGGCAAATCACCTAATGGAGAGTGGAGGCATGAAATAGCGAAAGACTATGATCATTTAAAATCTATTTTAAAGCAAAAAAAGACAATCGCTTCAATAATTACAGTTGAAGGTGCCCATGTGTTTTTCAATAAAAAAATGTTGTCGGCCAAGTTGAATAAAACAGAATTGAAGGCTGAATTGAAGAAGAATATTGAGTTGGTTAAAGAGTGGGAGCATCCTCCGTTTATGGTTAATCTTGCGCATCATTTTTACAATCAATTGACTGGACATGCGAAGAGCTTTTTTAAAATTGAAGTTTCGGAAGGGCTCCTTAATCAGAAAAAAGGATTAAATGTTGGGCTTCAAGGCTTGGGGATAAAAGCCTTAAAGGAAATGCTTAGCAATCGCAATGGAAAAAGAATTCATGTCGATACCAAGCACATGAGTTTGCAATCAAGAAAAGAGCTTTACAACTGGATCAGCAGTTACAATTATTTGAACAAGAATGACATGATTCCAATCATTAGTAGTCATACAGGCGTGAATGGCTACAAATCGATGTTTGGTTCTGTTAGACAAGCCGATTCAATTGCCAAAAAGAAAGGTGGTTACTTTTTTAACTGGAGTATTAATGTGTCGGATGAGGAAATTAATATTATTCATGAATCGAAGGGAATAATGGGAATCATGATTGACAAAACTAAATTAGGAGGAGGGAAGTTCTTTGCTTCTTTGGCTAAAATAAAAGATGAACAAAAAATAAAAGACGCCTATTTGAAATTAATTTGGGATAATATTTTTCAAGTTATAAATGCAGTTGGAGAAAAAACTGCTTGGGACATCATTGCTCTTGGAACGGATTATGATGGAGCGATCTCGCATGTACATCCTTATGACAGCAGTGAAAAAATTCCTGCCTTGTACGACGATTTGAAAAATTATTTGGAGGAGCATAATTATGAGAAAAAAATGTGGTTCGGTTATGAGCCTGTTGAGCTTTTGAATAAAATATTTCAGAAAAACGCCATGGATTTTTGCAAAAGGTATTTTGTTTAAAATCGATTATTGCAGACGAAAGGAAAGACCGAAAGAAATGCCTTCCCATTCGTCTACAGTAATCTGCATGATTAATTTGGTTCTTTTACCATTAAGACATTGTCTAGGAAGCCTTCATCTTTTCCGGTGCGATATTCCCCTTGAATATTAATGGATTCAATGTTTTGAAGGACCAATTCTATTTGATCACGCGTGGCAGGTAAACCATCTTTGGATTCGATTTTCCAATTAGGATTCTGACTCAAATAGACCAAGTAATTTGTCCATTCAAGGGCAGGAGGACTTTCAATGACATAAACCAATCTTTCATCGTTTCCTTCAAAGACCACATAGACTTGGGTTTGGTTGTTGTCTTTTTTGTTCACATAAAAATCAAAAGAGAAAACACCTCCATAATATTCGAGCTTGTTGCCTAAATATTTGATTGGTGCGCTAAAAGTCCAAGCGGAACCTGAAAAATTGTCATCACCTTTTATACAGGCACCTGGGTTTCCTCCTTGATCTTGATGGCTAGCTAATATTTCCATTCCACTGATTTCACCACCAATGGTCCAACTATCAATACTGCTTGCAAAGTCGCTTGAGACTTGATTGGGAATTGGTGGAGGGAGATTGTTTTCTTTTTCTTTCTCGCAAGAATTGAGCGAGAAAAAGAGGCATAGCAAGGCCATACTAAAAATAATACTTTTAGTTCTCATAGTGATGTTTTTGGGCCGTCAGGTTTATCCTACAAATAAATGCAGACACAATATGTTCTCCTTAGGCAAAGCATATCGTTAAAAACTCTAAAGCGAAAGCCTTTTAAAACTTTCACAAAAAGCATAACAATACCTCTCCCTTTAAAAAGGAAAACATTTTGGGTAAAACTTGAACAGTGTTAAAAAAAAATATTTAAACTTCCAATGCTTGGCTCCGCATATTAAAAGGAATCTTAAAAACGATCAAACGTTCAGTGAATCCTTGCCATTGTCTAATTAAGGCTAGACAAATGAACTGGAAGTATCAATCCTGATTTGATTATGGTCCAACTTATCGTTGAATTATTCAAATATATAAAAGAAACCAAATTGCTTGTATAAACAATCGGATAAAAAACTGTTAAAAAGAATCATTTAGTGTCAAAAGCAATTAGATCCGTAGCATTCACCATTTTCATCAACTTTTATCAAAAGAAAATTGGTGTCTTGAAATGTGTTGTCGCTTCCACCTGGGTTTATGCTTGCAGTTGTTCCAAGGATATAGTATCCTCCATCTTCACATTCGATGAGATCCCAGCTATTGTTGTAGGCAGGTTTATTGAACCCGAATCTTTTGATGGTGGGAGAATTGACCACATTTAAAATTAGTTCTATTGAATAATCTTGTAAAACACCGCTAAAGCCAGCCCCAATCATTTTTCCATTAGAATCATTGATCAGTGCTGAGCCAATTTGATCCAAAGGGTCTCCAAATGTTTCTCCGTTAGCATCGAAGCCAGAATCAATGTTGTATTTGTCAATCTGATATTGCAAATCTGAGCCTGGGGTAAAGGAATATCCAAAAAGATAAAAATTCGAATTATCTCCTTTTGCCATAGAGAATGGTCTTTGGGAAATGTTTTCTGGGTATGCGGTTGTATTGTAAAAGGCGAGATCGAGGCTTGATTTTTCTATCAGGCCAAAAAATCCTTGTGGACTTCCAAATGGGCTATATTCTCCTGAAATGGCCAATCTAGTTTCATCAAAATTGTCAACAGACCACAATCTACCTGCATTTTGATAACTTTTGTGATTGATGTAATTTCCATTATTATCCAACATCAATGAGAATTGGTTGTCAGAACCGGTTTCCGTAGAAGAACCAACAATTAGAAAGTTGCCATTTATCAATTGGATCATATCAAGGGGAATTTGCTTCCCTGAAATCGTAATTGTTCTAGTATCAGAATTATTGAAATCTCCTTCCATATCTGCAAATATGATTACAACATCGCCCTCATCATTAATGGTTGAATAGCCCATCGCTACAAGAGAACCATCAGATAATTCCATTATTTTCATGCGACCAAATGGGTCCACAAAACCTGGGCCATTGCCGGCGTTTCGGTCAATGGAGGAGAGAAATCCAAAACCGATATTGCTCAAAAATGGTTTACTGAAAACTATTTCTCCAGATTTATTTATTTTTAAAAAATGAGCATTGCCATCTCGTTCTCCTAGAATGGCTACGCCTCCATCTTGGGTTTCTACCATTGAGTATCCCAATTCATCAATATTTACATCTCCGAATGCTTTAATAAATGTAGTAACAGAATCGCAACGAGCACCTGTATATCCATCATCACATTCGCAAAGATCACCGATTTGTGTTCCATTAGAACCACAATCTAAATTGTTATTGGTTGAATCAGTTTCCATGATGTCACAAAGGTCTCCAGACCAACCATCCAAACATTCACACATTCCAGTTTGTGTGTTACAAGTCCCATTGTTGCAATTTAGCAATTGGCAGAGTTCCTCCATTTGGTCTTTTCTTTCCAAATTCCAAGGTTCACAACTCGTAAATACGAATAAACCAATCAGGCAAAACAATAAGGGTGAAAGTAAATTCTGTTTCATTAAAAATTTATTTTTGCGCCAAAAGAATTGATAAATGGATCGTAGTATACATTGGCTTTTTGAAGGCCAGAACTGTTGCTGTCTTTTTTGATTAGTTTTACAATCAACAAAGCTGCTCCTATTCCTGCAATTGTAGCTCCACCGTATTTTGTTATGTATGAAATGTGATGCCATTTGTTTGCATCCTGATAATGTGATTCTCTACTTAGATTATTAAAGACTAAGTTGTCGGGATCGAGATTGTTTTCATATACTTTATATAGTTCATCAGACTTGGAGTTGAAAATGAAACTACTTCCAATACTTCCACCTCCCAATACTAATAATGTAATGGGAATGCCTAGTTTTTTCTTTTGCTTAGGCATTTTTACCATTGGATTTTTGGCTTTGCTTTCTTCTTTTATGACAACACTTTTTGGGCTTTCTTTTGTTCCTTGTTTGTCAATGTTTTCCGATGTTTCTATTGGTGCATTTCTTGGAGAGTTGTCAGCTTTCTTTTCTTGCTTTGAATCAGTATTTGTTTTTTCGGCTGTTTTGTTAGAACTTGACTGACTAGGCGGATTCTTTGCGATTTCTTGTCCAGTGCTAGGCGCATTGCTCTTTTCATTAGATTTTTCCTCTGCGAGGATCTCGAGCAGTTGATCAAATTTTTCTTCCAAGCTTTCGATTCTTGTTTCTTTGCTTTGAATGGGTTCAGTTTTTTCTGTTGAAATTTGGACTCTACTGTAATTCTGCTGAAGATCTTCAGGTGCTGGGAATCTTAAGTTGGCAATCAATGGTTCCCAATACCCATCGACCTTGACCAGTTTAACTTCTGCAACTCTGGAATGTACATTGTTAATCATTTTATTTTCTATGATAGATTCGCCAGTAATTTCAATGTCAAAATAGATAAGGGCGAACATGTATTCTTTTCGGAAAACTTCACTGATGTTGATGTTGCTGAACTGAAATTTCACACCAGTATCTTTGTAATACAAATAGACATTATTCAGATAGTCCTTGATCTTTAGATTTCTTTTTTTTGTTCTGTTTTGGATTAAATCATCTTCAACCATTACTTGGTCGTCGAGGAAGACATAAGAGTAGGATTCTTTGATCATTAAATTCCGTTCTTCAGAAGGAGTTTTTAAATCTCCAATGAAATTGGTCATGTATTCATAAGTTCCAAGCAGAGATTGGCATCTGTCTTTTACATAATCCAACTCGGCTTGAGATATGCTATTTTGAGCGTTTAATCCCATTGAATACAAGCCTAGGATAAATAGTAATTTATATTTTATATTCATCTTCTTAGGTTCAGCTGCTTGTTTAAATAATCTTCTTTGTGCTTATCTTCAATAGGGATTGCCTCTGAAATTAGCCATCCTGAATTTTTTTGCTCTCTGTTAAAATAATCCACCATGAAAATCCAATTATTTACATCATAAAAATAGTATTGAATTGATCTTGCTTGTATGAAATTTATTTGTCCAGTTTTAACAGCGTACAAAAGCACACTTAAATAATCGACTTCAAATTCTTGAGGATAATAAGCAGATAAATTATCCTTGTCATTAAAGACTCTGCTAAGCCCAGCAAAGCCTACTTCATTGTTACTGGGCGGAATCATTTTCGCTGGATCGTTGCATTCTGCCTCTACAAAAAGAACAGGAGCATGTACTCCTGCAATTGTCCAACTTGAGCCTCCGTTGGGGTTTAGTTCGACCTTTAGGACCAGATCCATTGTTACTTTTTTGCCTTGGTAGTTAGCGTCACATTTCACTTTGGCAAACCATTTTGAATTGTAAAAACTCAATTCAGAACTATACAGTGCTGCTTGCGTGAAATCTCTAATATCCTGCTCATTTTTGCTTTTGTATTGTTTGTCAAACAAGAGTGGAATTTGTTCTGCTCTTGAATAAACATTTATCGTTTCAGGATTAAATTTGTTTTGATTGAAATTGAACCGATGAATAAATTCGTCTATTTGTTTGACCTTTGAGAACAACATTTCTCTAGTTGCTTCATCACCTATCATTTCAACCTGTTGAGCATTAACAGAGTCAAAGTAAATAGTAGAAACAAATATGGCAAGGAATAATTTTAGCAGGACTATCAGGACTATACTTCTCATATTTTTCTAGTTTCGACAACTTTTATGTCGCTTAATAAAACGTCCCAAGCTTTAACGACTGCGCCACCAACATTCTTGACAATATTGTCAAGAATGATTTCAATATTCTTTTCAGTAATGTCCTCATAGGCAACTTTGTCCCCAGTGATGCCTTTAAACTTTTGTCGAACAGTAATAACTCCATAATATTTGCCATCTGGCCCTAACTTAATGTCGCTGACTTGAACGACATCAAACCATTCTATTTCGACCCGATCATATTTTAACAAACTCAGTCTGGTTAAATAAGATCGAATTGGATAAGATTGCACATTGGTTTGATTTACGGAGGATACCTGAACTTGCCTATCTTCATCGTAAAACAATCCGACAGCAAGGTCTATGGAGTTTTGGACATCCTCTGATCTAGATTTTTTATCTGAAATGATTTCAATATACGCACCTAAATCTTTGGCCTTTTCCAAAGCCAATAATTCAAATTCGCCTACTGTCTCTTGTTCCAATACTTCTTGTCCAACTAGTTGGTTAAAAGAGATGATCAACAATATTCCTATTAATAATTTCTGCATATTACTACTTGACTTTTTCGAAAACTTTTACCAATACAATTTTACCTGAATCATTCTTTCTGGTATCGATAACGGTTGGAATGTATTTATTCAACAGTCTTAATCTGCTTAAGTACTCTCCAATAGTATAGCGGCCTAGTTCAGTTCCCCGACTCGATTGCACAACAACGTTTACTTGGTCGTCTTCGAATAGTGACAATACTTGATTGTCGGGTAGATCGAAGTTGATTTCAGAGTTGTCTAGAACTATTGTTTTGGTTTCTGTAGCAGGTTGAGCATCGTTCTTTACACTGGGTTCAATGGTTTCTTTTTGTTCTTCCAACATTGCTGTTTCAATCTTTGTTTCTTGATCTATTTTTTCTTCTGTTTCTAAAACCGGTTCAACAAATTTACCGCCTTCTATGTTGATTGATGCTGTCTTGGAACAAGAAGCATTGTCTTCTACTCTGAGTTCATAATTCCCTTTAGAAAGAGATTTGTTCCTTGAGCCTGCTTCGTCCTCCCAATAAAATTCAAATGGGGGTATGCCACCAACCAGTTTACTAACAACTAGTTCTTTGCCATTCCAATTGCCAATGTCTATTTTGTCAAAGCTCAAGCTAATCTCGTTGGTTAGAGACAGATCGATTTCGACTAGGAATTTCTTCTTTTTTGAATCTTCAACTGTTACCAAATATCTATTGGGGCACAAATTGTCAGCATCATTGTCACTTAGTTGTGGATCATGGTCCCATTGATAGGAATAAGGAGCTTTGCCTCCAACGGCATTAATTGCAATGTAGCCGTTGCAGTTATCAGAGCAAGTAGGAGAAACAAAATTGGCAAAAGCATAAAACTTTTTTTCAGCAGAAATTCTTGATTTGATTATCTTTTCAATCTTTTTGTTCTTGGTTTTTTTAGCCAGTTTCCAAACATCAACATCTGAATCCTCATTTTCAAGTTTCGATGTAAAAGTTAAGAGAAAGTTTAGCAACTCTTCGTTTTGTTCTTCGATGGCAATATGCAGAGGCAATTGTTTGTTTTCGTTGCCTATGGATAAATCAGCTCCGAAACTCAATAAGTTTTTAAGGGCACTTATATCGGCTTTATTTATTACTATATGAATTGGTAGATTCCCATTGTTATCAGGGATTTTTGTATTGGCCTGTCGATTCAGGAGTACCCAAAGACAGTCATTGAAGCCATTTTTTACTGCTAAGTGAAGACAAGTACTTCCATTAGATTCTTCTGTTTGATCAATTTCTAAACCAATATCGACCAATTTGTTGATTATTTCGCTTCGACCAATACTTGTTGCATAATGCATTAGTGTATAACCATTTTCCAGTTGGGGGTATTTGTTTATTCCCAACTCTACCAAATGTTCGAGTGCTTCTACAGAATTGTTCTCTACTGCATGCACCAGTAAATTATTATCCTTCGAATAGTCATCTATTGACAGACCACTCGTGATAAGTCCATCAATGCATTGTGTAGCATTTAAAACTATTGATAAAAGGAATGTCTCCTTACCAATTTTATCAATTCGACCATCTTGACTAAAATAATCTTCGATATATTTTTGGTCATTGCTAGCTATCGCGCCGAGTAGTCCTTTTGATTGATTCTGAACCTTTTGTAAAAGGTCTTCTTTAAAATTCCTTTGTTCTTTTGATAAAATTTGCCCTCCTAGTTCCAAAGAAAAAAGCAAACAAGATCCAAAAACCAATAAGAATACCGTCAGATACTTATGAGTTTTATACATAACAGGGATTTGTTTAATGAAATTCAACAGATCGTCTATCCGCTTCTATTGCTTATTAGACAGAATTGGAGGAGCGTTTTTGAAAAAAACTAGAAATATGAATACAAATACTACTGACAAACAGAAAGAATGGGATGAAACATTTCAAATGATCTCCTGGTGGAAGACAGAAGAGGTAAGAAAGGCCAAAATAATGATAGTGGGTTCTGGGGCTTTGGGCAATGAGGTTTTGAAGAATTTGGCCTTGCTAAATGTGGGAAACATAGTGATCATAGATTTCGATTTTATTGAATATTCCAATCTTTCGAGGTCTGTCCTGTTCAGGGAAAGTGATTGTGAGCAAAAAAGATTAAAAGTAGAAGTTGCTTCTGAGCGAGTGAAAGACATAAATCCAAATGTAAAGACGAAGGTCATCAATGGAGATGTGATAGTTGATGTTGGTCTAGGAGTTTTTAGAAGGATGGACGCCATTATTGGCTGTTTGGACAATAGACTTGCCCGACTGTTTTTAAATAGGTCTTGTCATAAAGTCGGAAAAGTTTGGGTGGACGGAGCAATAGAAAATTTAGGCGGACAATTAAATGTTTACAAACCTGGAACAAGTTGTTATGAATGTCAATTGACTGAGGCTGAAAAAAGCAATATTCGATATCGATTGGGTTGCCCTGATGTTGCTCAAAGGAATGCGAATGCCGGAAGAATCCCTACAACACCAATTTCAGCTTCAATTATTGCTGCTTTACAAACCCAAGAAGCACTGAAAATTGTTATGGGAAATGATGAAAATTCAATGGCAGGAGAACGTTTTTTCTTTGAAGGCATGAGCAATCTTTTCTTGCAATACGACTCTCTTCCAATTAAGGAAGATTGTCTGAGCCACTATGAATACAAAAATATAATTGAGATAAAAGAGCTGTCCGTAAACTTGAGCATTGGAGAAGCGATGGCAATTCTATCAAAGGTTTTGGATGATTCAAACCCTGTTATTGAATTGGATCATGAATTGGTTTTGGAAATAGCGACTGGTGAAAGCAAAAAATCAATAGAGCTTGTTATTCCAAGGCCACATCTTTCTGAGGATGTCATGCGTCAATATCAAGAGGTTCCTGATGAATTGATAATTATTACCAAGCAGATTGATGTAATTAAGAAAGATTTCGTGAATCAAAAAATTAGTTTGCAGGAAGTGGGCATTCCGCCTTTGCATATTTTAAGCGTCATTGCAAATGGCGAAAGGCACTTTGTAGAGTGCACTGGCGATGAAGCATTTTTGACTTTTGAATAATGTGATGGAATTTAAGACAGATTCATAATTTATTGCTTACTCATAAGCATTGGAAACCATAAATGTTTTATAAATGTTTTATCTGAAATAAGAATCACTCCTTTTTCCAAAACTTGTTATGATTCCCGTCTAATCAATTGAATTTGGAATCTATAAATCTCAGTGAATATTTTATTGTGAAACTCAATGTATGCAATAGGTATTTGCTGAACCTATAAAATAAAAACTATATGACACAGGAAACCATTGCAATCACAGTACGTTTCGTGCATACCAAAGGGGGAGAATTTGACGTCGAATTACCATTATTCTACTCAGGAACGCAAATTCTTGACGAATTTATTAAAGAGGCCAATAGTCTTGGAATTCCTTCTACCGATGACCAGGGAAACCTGCTGCAATTTGAATTGGCCATAAAAGGAAGAAATCAAATTCCACTGGAAAATACCTTGATGGAGGCTGGAGTAAAGGATGGTGACATTCTGTATTTCACACCAAAGTTCGTCGCAGGATAAGCCATTTTTTAAATCACCGGAATTCCGGTAGAAAATAATTCAAATGAATTCTATTGTTTACGATTTAAATAGCTTAAACCCCAGAGAAAAAAGATTGGCCAAGGAACATCTGGCCATCGAAGAACTTTGTAATAACAATGATTTTATTGAGTACAAGGTAACTGAAAGAGAAGAATTGCTTAAGGGCAGCCCTCCTAAAGCTTACCAAATTCAATACAATGTTCGAAGTATAGTAGGAGTCGATTTAAATAAAAACCCTTTACTAGGAGACCTTCATACAGTTGAGATTCGATTACCTAAGCATTATCCGGTTGAGCCTGTAGCTTGTTATGCCATTACAGATATTTGGCATCCAAACATTAAATGGGATGGCAATTACAAAGGAAGAATCTGCGGGAATTTAAAAGATTTTGGTAAGACTTATAGTTTGGATTTACTCATTTTGAGAATCGGTCAGATACTTCAATACAAAAACTACCTAGCTGATAATGTTCCTCCATATCCAGAAGAGGAAAAGGTCGCAGCTTGGGTTCGAGATTATGCCGAACCTTTAGAGATAGTTGATAAAATAAATGGAATCAATGAGGATAAAATCCCAACTGGCCCAGTTGAGCAGGAAATTGTACAAGAAAGCATTGAAGAGAAGCAAGCCGAAGAAGATTCTAGTCTTTCAACCATCCCGCCCCCTTCTGTCAAAAAACCTGGAATTTCTATTATTAGAAAAACGAGTTTAAAGCAGTCCACAATAAAGCCGGAAGAAATTCCACCTAAAAAAGTAAATAGTTTTTCGAGAATTTCTATAAAGAAAAAATGATGCGCTCAAAGAACTTAAGTAAAATACTTCTATCTACCTCAATGATTCTATTGATCAGCATTTTTGCTTTCAGTCAATCAAGTGAGTCTTTTAATTTTAAAAAGAATTTGAGAAGTACGGTGAAAGGAAGTTTTCAGTATTCTTTTAGCATGAATAAAGATGGTGACCGATCTGTGGTAAGTTCTTCTTTCCCTTCATTGAATTATTCAGGTGTAAATGCAAAGTTGTTTGAAGTGAAATTTTCAGACCTGGAAATGGGTAGAAAAAATCATGAAAAATACAGAATTGATTTTGATTTTAAAAATTCTGATTTAGCTGGCTTTGAATTAGTAAAACAAGGAAAAGATAAATATTTAAAAAGACAAGAAGATGTTCTCGTTTTTGTTTTCAAGGCTAACAAAAATTCTAAAGGTGAATTTGTTATAAAATATAAACTAGTTGATGATAAGAAGAATTTGATTTTTGATGAAGGGACAATTTCACAAAGGTACAATATAACCGGAGTTGGAGATGGTGTAATTCCTGCAGGCTCAGATCTTAGTAATGGCCCAATTGCCGATTTTTCGCAAAGTGGATTTAGTATCGTTGCGGGTACGGCACTTACATTAAGGGATGTTTCAAAAAATAATACAAGCATTCGAGAATGGAAATTTACAGGAGGTTCACCTGCCGCTTCCAAATCTGAAAATCCAGTTGTGTTTTATCACCAACCAGGGACTTATCCGATAGAACTTACAGTTACGGATTCAAAGGGTGAAAGTAATACGAAATCCTCTCAAGTCGTGGTAACCGCTAAGCAAGCCATTGGAGGAATCCAGGAGGAACCCAAAACAGAGGCACTTTCAGAATCGGTTGCCCAAGTTCCTGAGTCGAGCCTAGAAGATTCTTTGTTTAACTCTGCGAAGTCAACGAATTCTCTCGAATTATTTAAGCAATACAAAGAAACTTATCCAGAGGGAAAGTTTTTAAGAGAAGCTGAAGCGAGAATCAATCAGCTTTCAGATATCAATATAATTTCTAACATTGAAGCTGCGGGTGTTTACAACATTGAACTTGAGTTTGGTTTGGCGCCCATTCAATATGAAATTTTAAACAATCCACAAGGTGTTACAAAATTGATGGAAGAGGGACTGCGTTTTAAGTTTAAAATTGTCGATGAAAAGGATCATGTCGTCAATTTTGTAGATGCTCGTGGAAAGAAAGCTACAATGGAACTCAAAGGCGCTTCAAAGCCATTGATTGCTAATTACAAAAAGTCTGAACAAGAATTAACCTTTACGGTGAGCGGTGGACAGGCGCCATATTTTGCAGAATTGATCAATGACAAAACAGGGATAAATATGGAGTTTCCATTGGGTGATTGTAAAGAGCCTGGCAAACTGAGCATTCAATCTATCAAGAACAAGTTGGGAAATAAGTTTGGGGACTATACAATAATTGTCAAAGACAATAGCAAAGCTGTTCAAAAGAAACTCGATAAAAAATTTAAGTTCGAACAAGGCAGAGCGATGAGTTATGTTCCGCCAACGTGGGCCTTCTTGATTCTGCCTTTAATCATTCTTATTGGATTGGTTATTTATAAAAACAAATAGGATCTCTTATGAAAAATAATTTTCAAATCATAAAAGTTCTAGGCTTTCTATTGGTCTTTCTATGTTCAACAAACTTCTTGTTTGGACAAAGGAGCAAAACGATCCAATTCAAATATGAACAAGATGGGCAGGACTTTTCTGGTTCTGTTCTGTTGAACGCACAGAAAATTGTTATAGATGGGAAAGGAAGGAAAAGTAGGTTTGGGCCAGGAGATTATGAAATAAATCTAAGCTGTTCAAGCGAAGAATGTTATGTGGAATTTTATTTGAGTAATCTTAAATGGGCCAAATCAAGCCATGACGAAAACACATTAATACTCAACTTGGATGACTTTGCCAAAAGAGCTGGCCTCAGTTTACTTAACAGGGGAGATGAACTGAGAATGACTAAGAGTAAGAATATTGAACCTATTAACTATGCTTTTGAAAAAAATGGAAGAGGTTCTATAGATTTCATGTTCAAAGTGGAGGCCAATGGCAAAGCCAAATATGCAAAACATTTGAATAGCAATAAAAAGACATTGTTTCAGCAGAAATATAGAGTTGGCCTAAATGAAGAGGAACAGCCGATTATTCCTTCAAGTGTTTCAAGGTCAAATGAGAAAGAAATCGCAATGACCAAGGAGACCATAAGTAAACCCAAAAATGAATTAAAACCAAGAGATCAGATAACGGAGAACAAGCAAGAAAAAACGGAAAAATCTAATAATTCAAAAGAAACAAGTTCTTGGGAACAGGCATTGGAGGCTCATTCCTTTTCTGCTTACAAAGCGCACAATAAGCAATACCCTAATGGACAATATTACCAAGAGGTGCTAGATAAAGTAGAACAGTTGGTTTGGGAAAGGGAGTTGGCAAAGCTGAGCGATGGGCAAAGCCCAAAAGATCAAAAAGAAATCTTGGCAAATTATTTAAACGATTATCCCAATGGAATTTATTTGCCCATTGCAAACAAAAAGATAGACAGTATTTTATGGTCAGCGGCTTCAGATAACAACGTTGCTTTTAGTTATTCCCAGTACTTGAGTGAATCAAATGATTTGGTTCAACGGTTTAAAAAATATGAAATTTATAATCTCGACAAGTCTAATTTGGAAATTAAAACTTTCATTGCCTCGGAGGATCAATTCTTTGTTTGTGTAATTGAGAATACTGCTTTGCCAATTGAAAAGGCAATGTTTCAGCTTCCAAATGATGAGATTAAAATTGCGAAAATTGAAGGGAATAAAATATACTTTTCAACAAATGCTGAAAATACTTATCCTATAATATTTACTGATAAGCGAAATAGAATAAGCAACTTTTCAATTACAAGTAGTAAGGTTGAATTGAATGCGCAATTAGCATTTGACTCTTTAAAACAGCAAATAAATTTTAGTGAAATTGTGGGTGGTGAGCCCCCATATTTTATACAGTTTAAGAACGAATTTTTTACGAGTAGACAATTTGATATCGGCTCTGAACCAAATCATAAGTTCTCTTTCAAAGGGAAAGAAGAGTTGCCAAAAGGCTATATCGATGTTTACTTAACAGATGCAAATAAATCAGCACATAGGTATTTGGGAATAGTCAAAGTTGGAAGCCAGAAAAGTTTCAATGCCAAGATTTGGGTCCCTGTATTTTCTGTTTTAAGCTTGTTTAGTCTCATTGGCTTTATAATATTAAAACGCAAAAGAGACAAAGAAAAAGTAAGAGAATGGTAGGTGACCATTTAAATATAAACTCCAAGCGTATGAAAATTTACTTGCAAATTGGATTGGCGATTTTGTTGTGTTTGTTTCCGTTGTTTAAAATCAATGGTCAAGGAGCAAGCAACAAGGTTTCTTTTGAGCATGTTTTCAAAAATGGAAGGAAAGTTACAGGCAGCTTTGATGTTTCTTTTGTCCTCGAAAATCTTGGTACCAATAAGGCTCCAATTGTAATTGGAAGTGCGGAGCAGGAATTGCCCTTGGATTGTATTTCTGAGGAATGCGGTTTGTCCATTGTTTTCGATAATCTTCGACTAAATCAATCTTTGAAAAAGGAAGAAATTGAAATCGGAATTCAAACCCAAGATTTTGCCAATATCCCTGGAATGAAATTGGAAACTCAAGCTGGACTTTTTCTCAAGTTAAATTCCAAAAGAACCATAAGACTTTTGTTTACCAACGAAAAAGTTGGAAGCATATCCTTAAAGGCAAAAATAAAATCGAGAAAAGCAGAAGAAGCGTATTTGTCAAATCCCAAAACGAAACAAGAAACACTCCTTAAAAAGCATTACAGTATTCAGTTTCCTCAAGCAGAAATCAATACTCAAGCAGCGAAAGAAGTAAACAACATCCAAAAGAAGAATGACCGTACTGAGACTGCATCGCAAGCTGCTGAGGCCGTTTATATACCACCTCCGCCGCCTGACGACAGTTGGAAAAATGATTCTTTTACGAAACAGAATAAGAACCTAGGTGACAATGAATATTGGAAAAAGTGCAAGGCCGAAAACACCTTGAACGGCTATGTTTCATACTTGAAAAAATTCCCAAAAGGAAAAAATACAAGAGCTGCCTACAATGCTCAAGATGAGCTTTTTTGGGAAAGTACATTGGCCGATATTAAAAAAAATAAGAATGAAATATATAGAATTCGGGCCTATGAAAATTATTTAAGTCGATCTCCGAATGGAGGTCAAAGAGATTTGGCAAGAACCAAAATTGATGATTTGTTATGGGATATAGCACAAGAAAAAGGAACTGAATATTATTTAGCAGAAAGTGCAAAAAGAAAATTGGCCAAAAAAAGTTTATATGGCGATGTTTTTGAACCCAAGTATGTTTATCAGATTCCTATAACTGCCCAACATACTAGAAATGGGGACAACTACAGCATCTTCTTTAACAATGTTGTTCCGCCATTGAGTGTTTCTCAATACAATGAACAAGATGTCAGCTTAAAGTCTGTCAAAGGGAAAGAAGTCAAGCTTTCTTTGACAGACAATGCTTCAAAAGAATCGATCTTCATCGAAGATGCTTTCAAAAGGACCTATGTCCATAAAATTGACAATACTGGTGAAGCAATAAGTGGACAATTAAAGTTTGACAAGGAAAGTCGGGTAGTTTCGATTTCAAATATCTCTGGTGGGATTCCACCGTACCACGTTCAGATCAAAAGCCCAAACTTCTCATCATTACAAGTAAACATCGGAGAGAATAGATCCGCTAAAGTAAATTTAAGTGAATTTGGAAATTTGCCAAAAGGACAATATCAACTAAATCTTACAGATGCGAATAAGCAAGAACAGTTTACTTTTAATCAACAGACCATTTCATTGAATGGACAAAAAGTTCAGGGAGACGGCAAGTTTAACATGGGTCTTGTTAGTATGGTTCTGTTAGGAATTTTTGGCTTGTTGGGTTTTCTTTGGCTTCAAAGTAGAAACGCCAAAAAAAGGAAAGAACAAGTTGAAAAACGAATTATTGAAAAACAAGTTGTCGCAGATTCCAGCTCATTGAAAATTACTAAAAAGGCAGAGCAAGAGAAGTCGGCGCAGAAACAACAAAAAAATCGGCAAAGCTCCAAAGGGCAATACTTTGAATTGGAAATGGGCCAAATATGGAAAAGTACTGCTATTTCTAAGTTAAAACTGAATCATGAATCAGCAGTAAGTTTGGACAGTTTTATCCGGAATCAAACGAATAAAACCATGCAGGAGGAAGTAGACGTCCCTGAAATTGGAGGTTTCTTGTTAGGGACTTATGAAGGAAATGAAAATGATTATAAATTGTATATAGAAAAATTTGTACCCATTACCCCTAAAGACAATGATGTTTACAGTATAGAATTTGGTTCTAAGGCTTGGACTGAGTTGGCTGAAATACAAGAAGAAAATGAAGACCTTTCTCTTGTTGGATGGTTTCATACTCATCCTGGTCATGGGCTGTTTCTTTCAAGGCCAGACTTGAAAATTCAAAATGGTTTGTTCAAAGAACCCTACCAAATAGCCATGGTTGTTGATCCCCTCACTGAAGATATGAACACTGGGTTCTTTACTAGAAATAAATCTGGATCAATGAATAATAAAAACGATAAAGTCGAGCATGTCTCTTGGACCAAGTGGACAGAAATTGATAAATGGTCTAGGACAGTAAATAGAAATATCAAACAGCAACAACAAGGTGTATAAACCTAAGTCTTTAATTGAGTTCAATGAAAATTAGACGGAAAAAGAAAACTAAGCCTCCAGTGCCCGCTGCACTTGATGCAATGATAAACAACAAAAACTTCAAAAAGGTAGAATTGAAAGACACCTATACAGATAGTTCTGTGGAATCGGTTTTCATTCATCATTCCGTTGTTTTCGACATACTCGATCTCGTATTGGAAAGTAAGGCAAACGAACCTGTTCCAGAAGTTGGAGGATTTTGTTTAGGTAAGTTTTCTGAAAATGAAAATAGTGAAAGCTACAATGTAAGTCTTGAACATTTCGTAGCCTCTAAAAATGTTACGGAACAAAATCCTGTAAGGTTAGAATTTGGCCCACAGGCTCTAATAGAACTTTATGAAGAACAAGAAAAAAATCCTGAACTAGAATTAATCGCTTGGTTTCATACCCATCCGGGGCATACTCCCTATTTGTCGAGACAGGATCTAAGTATTCATAATAACTTTTTTAAGGAGAAATATCAATTGGCAATTGTATTGGATTCCTTGACAGAAAATTATGATACCGTCTTTGTCAGCAGAAAAGAAAATGGCCAGTTGAATAATGAACGAAGCTCAGAGGTTTGGTTTCCTTGGAAAACGCTCGCTTCCTAAAATGTTTTCATATTCGAAACCACAACTTTTAGGCAAGCTTAAATATTTTTTTATGAACAATATTATACGAAATTCAATACTTCTTTTTTTTCTTTTACTCCTTAGTTATTCCATACAAGGACAAGGAAAAAGCAATGGGCTAAAGGAAATTAGTATTCAGGAGGTTAGCCACAATATTAACAAGAAAACAATTGACCTGAGGTTTAGTATTGACAATCAGGGGCAACCAATGACTATAAATGCACCTGATATCCAAGTCAGTGAATTTTACAACAATGAAAAATTTGATCTCAATATCGAGCGGATCAGTTCTGATCATAAAAATCAAATTTTTATTTATTTGATCGACCAAAAAGGAGGCTCAGATTTTGTCGAGCCAGTCTTTAGTTCGATAAAAAAGTCAAAAACAAATAACCGATTGCCACTAGATTGCCAAACTGAACCTGAATATTTCGAGAGTTTAGATGAAATTCCAGGCTTGATCGAAAGTAAGGGCGCAGGCAAAGAAGCCATCGTTTATATTTTCACGACAGCCAATGGGAGTTTTAGCAAAGAGAATTTAAAAGCCGAAGCAAAGGAGAAATTAATCAATAAGATAAAAAACATAGACCTTGATCTTAATGTTTTTCCAATAGTTTGTGATCCTAAAGTAGACAGAGTGTTTATGGAATCATTAAGCGCTACTACAAGAAGTACCGCTGATGAACCCAAATTAGTAGAACCTGTTTCCGTGATTTTGGTCAATGCAATTCAAGACATCCAGAAAATATTTTTCGATAAGTATCTAATTGAATTGACACCTCCAAATCCGATCTATCGAGGCGAAACCAGACAGATCAGTATTAAGTGGAAAAAAGACAATAAAATTTCAGCCCAAGAAAATTACGGAGCTAGTTGGGGAACTGCCAACAACGAATTAGATTTGAGAAAGACACCACCACCAACCATTCACAACTGGTTGAATTGGTTTTTTATTGGCGCCATAATTATCTCAGGAATCCTTGCATTTTTTAGCGTAGTTATTCCAATTGTGAAAAAATCGAATTTTAAGAAACGCTTCGTTCAACCTTATTCTGAAATCAAAAAACCGGGAATGGTTCAAAGAGATCCACTCACTGGGGATCCTTTCGAGGAGGATGAATTGATCGTTACCAAATGTGAACACTTGACTACTTTGTCGAGTTGGGAATACAATAAAAACCAATGTCTCTATTATCCAGACAGTTGCCAGGAGGGAGTTGCCAATGTAGATAGCAGCAAATTCTTTTCACAAGAAGGAATCAACAGATACTTAAATTGGCTTTGGTTTGGAACATTGGGTGGATTGATTTCTTGGTCCATCATTGCACTCTTGAAAAATTTTGGATTGGGCCTTTTTGAACCCGTCTCTTATTTCCTTTCTAATATCTATGGGATTGAAGGTGAAATGAATGCCTTTAGTACTGAGTGGTTAACAGGGCTTTCTCTTGGTTTGGGTCTTACTTTTAGTTTGGCTTGGGTCGAACAAAGAGGGCAAAGTAGTAAATTGTCTTGGGCTAAAATTATTATGAAATCTTTGTTTGGTGGAATATTGGCTGCACAATCCTTCTTGATTGGTTATTGGCTGCTAAGAAATGTTTTACCCAATCCATTCCTTGCAGGATTAATCACTTGGTTGCTTCTTGGTATATTTCTTGGTCTTGTAATCAGCTTCAAATCCAGCGTGGAAGTAAAACGTGGTTTGCTTGGAGGAATGCTTGCAGGATTGCTCTCTTTCATTTTGTACTTCTTCTTGGCTGACTATTGGAACAGTTCTGAAATGTTGAGAATGATCAGTTTCTTTTTGTTTGGAGGTGTAATGGGTTTCATTATGGTTTCAATTATAAAAGGTATGGAAGACTTCGAATTGGAATACATCAGTCCAGAAAAATATCGACGAGTAAATCCAATAAGTAAATGGTTGAAAACTGGAATTGATATTTTCATTGGTTCAGATGCCGGTTGTTATGTTTTTGTGAAATGGAATGACCCCGCTGTCCAAGGCAGACATGCGAAATTAAGTTTTGATGGCAACCATGTTTATATACATCCAATTGGAGAAACATGGGTCAACAATCGTGTGTTGCCCTTAAACAGCCCGACCGTTCTGAAAGATAAAGACATCATAAAATTGGGTACGGAAAGTGTCACACGCATCCAATTTCACGAAAAAAGAAAGTCAACGGCATCTGTGGTTCCTGAAGCTCAACCAGTTCAAGCAATACCTAAAGTTGCTCCGAAAATTCAAATTAGAAAGCGATGACACCAACTTCGAAACGCCTATTAAATTGGAGCCTAAAAACACTTGTCTTTTGGATGATGCCATTCATGGCAACACATTTTTATGGGCAAATCGTCAGCCTTGAAGTAGAAGATTCCTCTTTGTGCATCAATGAGGGAAACGCACTGTCTGTCAATTTAAGTTTAGATCCAGAATTTGTACTTGACACCGAAGCCAATACGGTCGAGTTCGTTTTTCTTTTCAACAGCACTGAATGTTGTGTTTTAATGGACGGAATCACGGAGTTTTATGAACATGAAATTCCTTTAAGTGAAATCAGTTCCAATCCAGGTCTTTACAATTTAATTGTCTCAGCTAATTTTTCTTCTGATGATGGAACAACCATTCCATCTGAATTATCAAATTCTCTTCCTATCAATCTGGTTGCCGAACCCAGTTTCGTTATTAATCAAAGTGGAGAAAAAGCTTGTTGGGGACAGGAATTTACTTTGACGGCAGCGCCTGAAAATTTGAATTATACTTGGCCAGATGGAAGTATGGGAACCAGCTTTACCAAAACTTTTACCCAAGCAGAAATCTTAACGGTAATGGCTACTGATTCTATCGGTTGTTCAAGTACTGGTAGTACACAAATAAATGTTGACACTTTTCCTCAAGCAGATTTACTCTTGCCAGACGAACTTACCATTTGTCCAAATCAAACAGAAATTTTGACAATAGGAATCGACTCTCTTCCATCTTACCTTTGGACAGATGGTTCGGAAGAGTGGGATGGCCAAGAAATTTCACTAACGACCACTGCTCCTGAAAAATTGATCGCGGTTGTTGTAAATGAAAACAATTGCATCAATACAGATTCTGTTGAAATCAGTGTCAGTCCCTTACCAGACACTTTAAATCTACCTGAAGATACTGTTGCTTGTAAAAATCAATCTATGCAAATCATAGTAGGCCTTTCTGAGCTAAACAACCTTACTTATAATTGGAATGTCCCTTCCTTGCCAAACAATGACTCACTTACTTTTGTACCAATTGCTGAATTGAGCAATTTGTTCCTGACAGTAACAGACGAGTATGCTTGCTCACTAACAGACAGCATTGCAATTCAGGCTGTCGAATCGGTCGACTTCATTTCGGAAAGATATCTTACGGTTTGTGAAAATGAAATGATTGCCATACAAAGCAACAATGATGGATCGTACTTTGGCGATTGGCATTTAAATGATACAATCTATTCAAATACCAATGGTATTTTTTTTGAGGGCATTGATGAAGATCAAACGATCATTGTTTATCCAAACATTAGTTGTGCAGCTGTTGATACTTTGACTATCTTTTCTGAACCTTCACCAGAATTTACTGTCAGCATGGTGCCCAACCAAAGTAGTTTTTGTTTGGGTGAAATGGTAACAATTTCAGCACTTGGATCTGAGAGTGATCTTCTTTTGTTAAATGGGGCTGAATTTCCTGGTGAAATGGAATTTGAAGTGAACAATGATCTGGCACTTGTTTTTCAAGCTTTGAATGACAATTTGTGTTCAAGTATTCAAGAACTGAATTTAACGCTCAAAAATCCTGAGGCTGTTTTCTTTGATGAGGAGGACATTGAAATGCCTGAATCTGTTTTTAGCCAAGACACTTTTGCAATTGTTTTTGAAAACAATAATGAGGGAATTTGTCATGAGTGGGAGATCGAAATGGGCACTTTTCTAAGGGCTGGTTCTTCTTGTGATGATGTTTTTATTGATTCTCTTTCAAGTCCGCGAAACAGAACAGCTCAAATTGCAAATTATTATTTTACCATCAATTCTGAAAATTGTGTTTCTGATGAAATTTTAAAACAAGTAAAAGTTTATCCTTCTTCAACCGACAATGTTGATTTGTTTATTCCTGAAATTTTTACACCCAATTTTGACGGAGTAAACGATCAGTGGGAAATTGAAATATTGAGCCCTTTGTTTGAGGCTTCGAATTTTAAACTAAGTGTTGTCAATAGATTTGGCTCAACTGTTTACGAAGATTTTCTGGATACTCAGTGGAGTGGGGAAGGGGCCATTGATGGAACCTATTGGTATGTAATTGTAAACCTGGTGAATCAGCAAGAGTACATTGGTCCAGTAACTTTAATAAGAGAATAAAATGAATAAAAATTTCAGTAAAATATTATTCAATTGCTGCTTTGTTTTTCTGTTCGGACTTACTAGCTTTTTGAGTGCCCAACAAACACCTGAGTTGGGTCATTATGCATTTTACCCTGATTGGTTCAATCCTGCCTCGGTTGGAGCTGATAAAGTTACAGCTGTTAATTTAGCCTATAGACAACAATGGCTTGGAATAGATCAAGCGCCTAATGTGCAACATGTATCTTTTGAAACGGCCTTGTTCGACAAGCAACGGAATGGTCTTGGTTTTTTTATATTAAATGAAAACGTTCACATCAGCAGAAGAACTCAATTGGTTGGTCAATATGCATTTCACATCTTGCCAGAAGGTGCTCACCGACTTAGTTTGGGTCTGTATGCTGGATTGATTAGCCAAGGATTGGATTTTACCGATACAAAAATTTCTAGCTTTGATGATTTGACGCTTTATGACAATAAGCAAACCCAATCTCATTTCGATGCGGGGGCCGGCTTCTATTATTCATTTATCAGTGATTTTACAATTGTCAAATTAAATTTGTCGACTACTCAGTTGCCAGGTATGGTAAAGTTCAAAGCAAACGATTATGATTTGGAAACACATTTCAGGGCAGGCTTGAGTTGGAGAATAATGCTGGGTTCTGGCTTTCACCTCGAACCAGTTGTTTCCTACACAGATCGACTTCGAAGTCCTGCTTTTGACGAAGGTCAAGCGAGTGCTTTGTTGAGATTGCATTTAATGGATGAAGCCTTTTGGATTGGAGGAGGATTAAGAACTGGAAATTCCGCTTACCTAGGAGCTTTCGGTTTTCGAATGGGCCAGGAAAACAACTTAGCTTTGAGTGGAATTTATGAAATTCCTACTGGTCAATCTGCCTTGGCCAAACCCTCTTTTGAAGTTGCTTTGGGAGTCTCTTTCGGAAGTAAAAAGACAAAAAAATTGTCTGAAGAAAATCCTTGCCCAGTTGATAGAAAAGCCTATTGGGAGGACGGTCGAAAATTAAACAAACAAATCAATACTGCAAATGAATTGGCGGAAAATTGCAAGGTGAAATCAATTCCCAAAACGAAAGGTCTTCAATTGGTTTATACCTTCGATGAGCAATTGGATCACTATGATATTTCACGAAACTATAAAGTTACCAATACCCTTCAGCAAATAGATAAAACCTTAACTGATTTGATGGATGAATGCAAAGCGCCAAATTTTAAAAAAGTTGAATCCATTAATGTTTCCATTAGCTTGCAAATTAGCGACTCGGAATTGAATTTTGGAACTTTTACAAAATACAATGGTGAATATGGTGTTCCCTTTGAGGCAGTTTACTTTTTGAACGGAAGGAAAAAGGTGTCAGATATAGAAAAGGGAATCATTTCCAATGAAGAACTTGTATTGCTAAAGGCAAATGAAATCAAGCAATATTTTATTCAAAACTTGGAAGTGGCTGAATCCTTCATCGATCTTAACATTTATACAGATAACTATAATTTAGATAATGAGGCGGTATCAGAAGTGCTTATAAATTTATCAAAGGAATGATCCGTTCGAGAAGATTGGATATTGATTTAAATGGAGATTTTTTTTAGAATATAAAAAGATAAGCAAGATAGCCACCGAATAGTAAGACCATTCCAATCAAAACTTTGCCTACATAATAAGATAAGCTGTTTTTAGCGGAGGAAGGAGGACTTGTATCTGCAGTAGATGGTTTGTATCCTTCTTTAACAATTTCATCAGAACTGAGCTCTGCATCTTGAAGTGTTTCCTTTTGTGCTTCCTCCTTTACCATTGCTATGTTAGCATCCATATTGAGAAAAAAAGAAACTTCTTCCTTCAACTTTTGATTGGTTTCTAATTCGGCTTCAAAAGCCTTAGTTTCGTCAGTCGACATTTCATTTTGGACATACCTCAGTATATCAGCTCTTTCAAATTTCATTTGCATATGTATCCAATTCCGTGAACCCAATAGATGAAGATCTGTAATACAAAACTTAGTATTACTAAAATGGTGCAATTATGATTTGAGAATTCCCAAATCTCTCTCAATCTCTACATGTTTGACTGCTCACCAAAATAGACTCATAGATCGAGCCAATCTTCATTTTTAAGACAGCAAATTTGTGATATGTAACATTAAACATATAATAATTTCGCAATTAAGTTAATCTGCCTCGTATTAAACTACTGAATTGGCCTATTTTGCATTTCAGTCTTTGATTGTAGGCATTGCTAACAACAAAATGGCTTGGCTAAAAAGAACTGACTCTTGCCAGAATTAATTGGTTTGATTTTTTTTAACCAATTAAAATTCGATATAATAGATTAAAAATGGATTGTCTTTTAACTAATTTTCTGTGAAAAGCATTAATTTTTGTTTAAGATGTGCTCTGTTATTGTTCGGGAATCTTCAATGATGGTTCCGAGTATTCCACCTAGTTTATTATAGTCATAACCTGAAAAATACAATCCTTTATAATCTCCTTTTCCAATTTGAGGTATTGGAACTTCTTTTTTATCCAGTATTTTAGTAATGTTTGGAATGAAATCTTGAACCTTTGCTTTGTAACCTGTTGCTAAAATAACTTGATCAATTTCTATTTGATTTCCTGACTTTAGTAGGACTCCTTTTTCATAGAATGAGCTAAGATCACCAACTACTTGGATTTTTCCAGATTTTATTTGTTTGGATGTTCCGAGGTCAATGACAGGTGTTTGACCATGTTCCCTTAATTGGGCACTTGGTGAAATTTTGCTGATTGGGACACCATATTTGCCCAAATCTCCAATGACCAACTTACCTACTTTTGAACCAATCCAATCTCCGATATTGAAAGGCAATTTGGCGAGCATCTTTCCTGTTACTTGGACTGGTCGGCCCATAACATCGCGAGGGACAATATTTACTGGACTTCTGACAGATAGAAAGGTTTCAATGTCATGTTCGCTTAGATCTAGGGCCAATTCTGCGCCAGTGTTTCCCAAACCAACAACTAAAACTTTTTTTGCCAAAAATGGTTCGGCGTTTTTATAGGATATGCTGTGTATTATTTCACCTTTAAACAGCTCTTGTCCAGGCCATTTTGGAATATTGGGAATCCTATTAATTCCTGTGGCAATTACAACATTATTCGCTTGGAGTGATTGATTCTCAGTTTCGACCAACCATTTCTCACCCCTCTTTTTTATAGATTTTACAGCCTGATTAAATTGTGGGTGAATCTTAAATTCATTGGCATAACTTTCCAAATAATCAACAAACATTTGCCTGGGAACATAACGAGGGTAGTCCTTGGGAAATGGTTTGAATGGAAGGTGAGAATACTCTTTAACCGTATGTAATAAAAGTCGATCATAATGATTCCGCCATCTGACACCCACTTGATCTGCTTGTTCTAAAATTTCAAAAGGTAAATTATGCCTACTCATTCTACCAGCTACAGCCAATCCTGCTGGTCCAGCGCCGATTATTATATTTTCAAATGTTCGCATAATTGATAATTAAAAACCTAGCCGAGCATGTTTCGTCTATATCAGCATGGTCGATCTCTTATTCCTTGGAAATTTGGGAGGCTATGTGTTCTTCCAAATTCCCCTTTTTCTGCATTTTAATCAAATTTTCAATGCTTTTAATTTTTCCCAAACTGCTTTTGTTTTTACTATAAAACTCAATTACCTTTTCAATACCTGCAAGATTGCCTTTTAATTTGTTTTTGAAATCTTTTTCTTTCAAAGAATATTCTGCCCATCCACCCATAAAAATCATCAAACAATCAGAGCATTTAGACATAAACGGGAGTACCTCTGAATTAATTTCAATCATTACATTTGGACTGCCAGTCAACCATTTCATTAAAAACGTGTTTACTTCTTTTCTCTTTTTTGTCTCATCTGAAATAGCTGTGCTGACCAGCCATTCAACAGCATCGATGACGTCTTGTTCATAAGGAGCATAATCTTCTTTCAATTCTAGTGTGTAATCTTTAGGAACTTCAAATTTTTGAGCCAGAACGGGCATTGTCAATACTGAAACTAATAAAAGTAGAAACAGATTTTTCATTTTGTATGGTTTAGTTTTTGAAATATTTAAATTAAGAGTTTTTGATTTTCCAAGGAGGATTGATTCGATTCTCCCCAGCTTTGTATAAAATTATTTGATGTTCATCTGGGTCTTTCAATCTAGCCTCTCGCCACAACCAGTTCTGATCAATGGGCTCATGTTCAAAATCTAAGCCTTCCTTTTTGAGGCGTTGATATTCTTCATCCAAATTGTCGCATTCGAAGTATATCCAAACTGGCGCTGTATTTTGAAATTGCTCAGAATGGTGAAGAGAAAAAGTTGAGTCTCCATCTGGGCAAACCAATCTAGCGTAATGAGGAATTGAATCTACTATAAGTTTCAATCCTAGTTTTTGATAAAATTGAATGGACACATTCAGGTCTTTAGACAATACGGTGATTTGGTTGAGTCTCATGTTTTTTTGCTAGTTGAACCACAATTTAACAAAATGTTTGCAATTGTATTTTAGAAAAACTCAGAATGATCTTCTTGTTATTGTTATAAGGTACTTAAAGCCAAAAGTTGTTCATGGCAAGCTCTTGCTCTCCTCTCTTGTGTATGGTATTGGTGTCATTAGATACTATGGGTTGAATTTGTTTACAAGCTACTTGGTTAATTTTTTGGATTCAAATTTTAGCACAGCTCGGTACCACTCTTTATTTTACAACAAACCTTTCTACTTTCATTTCACCATCCATCATTAGCTGAATGAAATAAGTGCCAACTGGATATTTTCCAACAGTCAATTTCAAGCTGTTGAATCCTTGATCAACATTTTGAGATTGTAGTGAAATTTGTTTTCCAGTTAAGTCATATGTTTTCATCTGAACTGTTCCATCTATTTCAGAATCGAATTGAACATTTAAAAACTGACTAGTTGGTATTGGTGAAATGATCAAATTTGCAAAAGATACAGCTGCTCTTTCCAGTCGAACAATTTTGTTAATGACATTTGCTTTTCCTTCTTTATCATATTCGGTCAATCGGTAATAGTAAACACCAGATTCAATTTCTTTGTCCAAGTATTCGTAACCATTATTAATATTGGAATTTCCTTGTGTTGAAATACGTGAACCGATTGATTCAAAAATTTGTCCATCAACGGAACGTTCAAGCAGGAAGTAGTCAGAATTGTTTTCGCTTGCAGTTTGCCAAACCAGTTGGTTCCCATTTTGTTCGACAGTTCCATTGAAACGCAGTAAGCTGATTTCGGTGGTTGTGCAATTTATTTGTGATTGTACTAAATTGATCGAGCAAGAGGGATCATTTAATAGATAAACATTAATATCATATCCCGTTTGATCAAGAAAGCCTTCCAACACAACAATACCGCCCATAGATTCTGTACTGTTTCCAGAATTGTTATCAATGACAACAAATACATTGTTCCCTGAAATAGGCAAAGTGTTTATAACTAAAAAGTAAGATCCATCTGCTAGGCATACCGCTTCGGCAAAAGCTGAAAATCCTTCACAAGGGTTTTCCATTTCACCATTGATGGGAATGCTGCCTCCATCCGATGATGAACCAAAATCAGTAATTTCACCATCCTCTCCCAAGGAAGATTCAAAAGAAATCTGGCTGCTTCCATCGGAAAATTGAATTCCAGCTGGAAGATATATGGTTATAGTATAGTTTCCTAGGGGCAGATTACCTGTTTCAATTAGGCCCATTTGATCCGAAACACTGGTGAAAACAAATCCATCAGGCCCTTCAAACAGAACGATTGCTCCAGCGATAGGCTCATCTCCTTCTGTGAAATCACCGGAGTTGTCATTGTCCATATAAATAGTAGAAGCAAAGCCACCATAAATACAATTTCCATCATCACAAGTAGCCATTGGATTGTAATTTATAGCTTCGGGATCAGTACAGCCAAGAATCAAATCAACAAATAATGTTTGTACACATTCGCAAGCCTCGTCATTCCATTCAAAAACGTTGCCTTCATTTTCACAGGTTGGTATATTGTCGCAAGCAGTTTCCAATATACAAGACCCATCCTCTTCAATTGCTTGCGGATCATAATTGCATGCATCCATATCGGTACATCCACAACGCGATTCGCCAAAGCAGAGGCTGGGATCACTTATACTGGCGTATGGATCGAAGTTTACATAACATGGATCTAAACAGCCTGAATATGAGGGAAGACAAGCAATCAATGCCGTCCAGCCTTCGCCATTGGAAGTGCCAGTTCCTGAACTCCAAACAAAGGTAAGACAGCCAGTGGGATGGGAAGAAACAAAAGGCCCCTCTTCAACTGGATTTCCTGTTCCCATGGCTTCATTCATACTGCTATCCCATTCCCAATACGGATCTCCATTAGAAGTTGAAATGAGCGGTGAATTGGTATCTGGTCCATCGTAAATATACATTTGATCCAAACCTATGCGGGTGTTGAAAGAATGAAATTCAACAATCGTAAGCGTCTCAAAATCGTCTGGACAAATAACGTATGTTTCGTTTTCCTCGTCTTCATAAGTACCTATGACTCCGCCAGAATCAGTAAATACATCAAAGCATGAAGTACCACAAATCCCACCTAAACAGGATATGCATTCCATTTCAATCAAGGATTGATTGTCTACCGACGAGGCATCACAATCGTCCAATTCATTGGTCTGTATATAGAGTGTAGGCCATTCAGTTGTTACACAAACATAAGCTATGTCTCCATTGATGCTTTCAAGGTTGGGGTCGCTATAAACACTGATTAAATAGTTTTGATCATTTCTGAAACAATAGGTTTCACCAGGGATCAAATTGTTTATCTCTAAAAGTGAATTGCTTGGATGCATGCCAAGACTTTCAAGATAAGTGTTGCCATCGCAGTCTTGTGAAGATTGTGGAGGATCATTAAATTGAATGGTTTCTGTGACATTCGCTGGGCATCCACCATAAACACAACTTCCATCATCACAGACTCCCATGCCAGAAAAATTGATAGCATTTGGATCGTTGCAACCAAAAATAAAATCTACTACCATTACCAATTGACATTCGCAAGTCCCCGCATTCCACGCAAAAACATTGCCGTCATTTTCGCAAGTTGGTATTGTTTGACAAGCGGTTTCGTAAATGCAAGAACCGTCATCATTGTTTACTTCAGAATCATAATTACAAGCAAGAGCATCTGTGCATCCGCAATCATCAATTTCAGCATTTGGCCCAAGACAAGTACAATTGCCAATATCAATATATCTTGTTTCATTAGGGCTTAGCTCTTCAAAACCATTGGAAATATTCATCCCATTTTGATCAGTCAAGTCCCAAGAGAAATAGGTGTCGTCAAAGCTTGTGACAACTAATGCATAACAAGCCTCTAAATCACAAATAGAAAAGTTAGAGAATTCACTAGGAAGACCATAATATAGGATCTCATCAGTATTAAGATCCACGATGTAATATTCTACAAAATAACCAATTTCAACTGCCAAATTATAAGACCCTTCACAAGGCAACTCACAATTGATATTTTGTAGACAGGAAAAATCTGTATAAACTGCATTTGCATCAAAATTGCAAGAATTGGGATCCATGCATCCGCAAAGGTTGTCACCAGCGCACATAGTGTCGTCGTTTACCAAGGCATAGGGATCAAAATTGGAATCACACGGATCTGTACAACCTGTGCAAGAACAATCTAATGCGCAAGCCTCAATATTTGATTCATCTACTACTTCGACAAAGAAAGTGTGTAAGGTTCCACCATCACTGTATTGTCCACCACTCGGAGCTACATCACAGGGATTGGGAAGTAAGTTGTTGGTATTGGTTGCATATCGGTATCTCATTCCGGTTAGCCCTAAAGGCGCGCCTGCGGGAATGGTAATTGATACAGTAGAGGTTGATAAATAATCAAAATTGTTTAGAAACAAAAGCAATTCTGAATCATTATCAAACAGTCCATCTTGATTGAGGTCAAGCCAAATGGCCATTGAACGTTCACCATAATGAAGATCTTCAGTTATAGGAACGAGACAATCTGTAAGTTGGATTTCCATGGTGTAGCTTTCACCAGACAAGACAGGAGTGATTGAGTTGGCAACCAATCCATTTGGGAAAATACAATTGCCATTGCTGAAAATTGTTGAAGTACAATTGGGGCCACTTAATTCAATACTATAAGCGGTATTTGCCTCAGGATATTCATAGGAGAAATAGACATCTTCACCACAATATTCTGTTCCTTGGCAAACGCAATTTTCATCGTAAAGATCATTAATTGATGCTGGATTCCCATCATCGCAGGGTGTGCCTGGAGTACAATCTGGATTGTAAATACAGTTTTCAAAACAAATGGCAAGCGGATCATAATTTACAGCATTTTGATCTGCGCAGCCAGGACTAGTTGCAGTAAGCAATTCACATTGGCAAGAGTTTTCATCCCATTCATAAATTCCTCCGTTTGTACATAGGTCACTATCGCATTCCATAATGTAGATACAACTACTTGGATCTTCACAATCTGCTGAAGGATCAAAATTGCATGCGTCTGGATCGGCACAGCCGTAAACAATTTCAATGGTCAGATCAATAACACAATCACAAAGACTTTCATCCCATACATAAGCCATTCCATTATCGCATGGATCTAAATCGCAAGTTGCGGTATAAACACAACTTGCGTCATCACAATCTGCCAAAGGATTAAAATTACAGGCTTCTTGATCGGCACAGCCATAAACAATTTCAAAAGTCTCTGTTAAAATACAATCGCAAGTACTTGCATCCCATTCATAGATATTGCCAGAGTTTAGGCAAGGGTCATTAGGGCAGCTAATTTCATAAATACAAGATAAATCATTAATAGTTGCCTCTGGATCAAAATTACAAGCATCTACATCTGAACAACCTGGAGTCTCAGTTACTCCAAAGCAGAAGGTATTAGAATAGCTATTTTGCTCAGGCGAAAATGAAAAATTTCCGCTGCTAAGTGTTCCTTCAGAGTTTGAAAAAGAAAAATTACCTGATCCAATTCCATTTAGACTTGCCGAGATTTCATAGCACCCTGGAATCAAATCACAAGAATAAATTTCATCATTAAGCAAGAAGATTCCAAAATCTGTAAATTCTACATCGTTTGGCGTTCCAGAAAGATAGACAACCTCATTTTCTAAGTTTGTTAAGTTGAAATACATATCATCGTCATAATCCGATTGAATTACAATACTAAATTCATATTGATCTTCGCAAGGTAGATCGCATTCTGATATACCATAATCGCAATTGAAATCATTGTACAAAGCCTCTGGTGAATAATTACAAGCTGCAGGGTCGGTGCATCCACAATTAACATTTGCATCACCAGCACACAAAGTGTCATCATTTTCAGTAGCAATAGGGTCATAATTTGAATCACAAGGATCAGTGCAACCTACACAATTACAAGTTGATTGACAGTTTTGTGAATCTAAGGAATCTACAATCTCAACCACAAAATTTACTACAGTAGCTGCCTCTAAGCAAGGGTCAGGAATTTCCCCAGAACCATCGTCGAAATAGTACATGGCTCGCATTAAAAACATTCCTGCAGGTTGATCTTCAGGAATGTTTAAACTTATTCCACCACCAAAAGAGTACCAACTTGCAGCATAATCGTTCCCTTGACTATTAAAGAAGTTTTCTTCTTCTTGAAAAACTCCATCTTGGTCAAGGTCAGCCCAGAAACTTATAGAATGAAAGGTTTCAAATTCACAGTATAAACCATCAAAACAATTACAGGCTAATAGTGATAAACCCATACCATAAGTTTGGCCTGCTTGTAACTGGATAGAAGAAAATTGTTGCCCTAGAATAGGTTCACATGGGGCATTGCCGTACACAACAAAACAATTTCCATTAAAAATGTTAAGATTAAAACCGTTTTTAGCATTAACAGATGAATGGTAAATCCCACCACAATACTCAATGCCCACACAATTGCAATCCGCATCATACGCATCGTTTATTGATTGGGGATTGTTGTCATCGCAGGCTGTTCCAACTTGTTCAGGCGGACATTGCGAATATGCAATAAATGAAATGAAAGAGAAAAGTAGACATACAATGATT
>CALBCY010000217.1 GCA_937927195.1 uncultured Chitinophagales bacterium | reverse complement strand
TTATTAGAAACCATATTAATGACCCTTTTTAAACTTGTCATGCTTCTATTTTGATGATAGATTTGGATTATTAATTTAACGGCATGGTATTTAAAAGTATCAGTCATAAAAACACCACATATGAAAAAGTTAATATTGTTATTCGTATTAGTTGGATTTTTCTCAAGCTGCGATAGAGTGGAGTTAAATCAAATCGAAGAAATAATTCTAAGCCAAGAGTCTGAGAACGAGGCGAGCATTATAGGAAGATGGGTATTGCAAGGTTTTGAAAGCAACATTCGCTACGATTTCACCGAAACTAAAAGATACACCATTTATGGAGATGGAAGCGGGAATTTCCCAAGCCTTGAAGAGTTTTTAGAAGCAAATCCAACGATCCCATCTAATGATTGGTACTATGATGGTGAAACTGTTGTAGTGGATCTTAATTTTGGAAATTTCTCAAGATTGGTACCTGATTTTAAATGTGAAAATGCTGTAGCTGATATGGTACAAGAAAATGGAGACCCACATTCAACTTTTTACAGAGAGGGACATGATATTTCAGCCTGTCATTAAAATTAAAATTTAGCAATGAATTACCTAGGAGCTTGCAATCGCGATAACATCGCTTTTGCAAGTTTTGTGATTACACAAATCGACCATTCTTGTCCCTTAATAAAATTAAACAGCCGAAAGACAACTTATAGTTGAATGACACGGATATTGCAGAAATAATCAATAGATAGTTTGCCAAACTAGAATTTATCAATTTTGGTTTGACAAACTATCTATTGATTTTAGATTGCAGCAGAAAGCAAATTCGAAATTCAGAAATCGATTGCAACTGAAGCTTAATCACAAAATGCTATGAGCTAAAGGCCAAAGGCTTTCTAACTTACTCAGTGATTCCTATCAAATCCAGTAGGAAAGCATATTCACGGGCATATTGCATCTGACGAACGAATCTGCCAGATTTACCACCATGACCTGCTTCCATTGTGGTATCAAGGATTAGTAGATTGTCATCTGTTTTCAAATCCCTTAATTTGGCTACCCATTTGGCAGGTTCCCAATATTGAACTTGAGAATCATGCAATCCGGTACTGACCAACATGGCTGGATAATCTTGAGCGACTACATTGTCATAAGGAGAATAGGATTTTATATAATTGTAGTATTCCTCCTCTTTCGGATTTCCCCATTCATCAAATTCACCAGTGGTCAATGGGATGCTTTCATCTAACATTGTGGTTACTACATCAACAAATGGAACGCCTGCTAAAATACCTTTGTACAAATCGGGACGCATGTTTATAATTGCTCCCATTAGCAAACCTCCAGCGCTTCTCCCTGAAGCAAATAGTTTGTCTTTGGCAGAATATTTATTGTCAATCAGCCAAGCTGAACAATCGACAAAGTCAGTAAATGTATTTTTCTTGTTGAGTAACTTTCCGTCTTCATACCAATGACGGCCCATTTCTTGTCCTCCACGCACATGAGCTATGGCATAAACAAATCCACGATCAAGCAAGCTCAATCTTATTGAGTTAAAATAAGGGTCCATGCTCGAGCCATATGATCCATATCCATAAATCATACAAGGGGCTGTTCCATCCAATTTCACCCCCTTGCGATAGACAATTGAAACGGGAACTTTCACCCCATCTCTCGCAGTAACATAAACTCTCTCAGCTTGGTAATTGTCAGGACTGAAAGTTCCACCCGGAATCTCCTGTTGCTTCAACAAGGTCATTTCACGAGTCTTCATATTGTAATCATAAGTAGAATTTGGCGTGGTTAAAGAAGTATATCCAATTCTAAGTATGTCCGTGTCAAATTCTTTATTGACAGAAGTGTAAGCCATAAAAACATCCTCCCCAAAATCAATGTAATGCTCTTCTCCTTCACTTGGAATTACTCTCAATTGAGTCAGGCCATTTTTACGCTCAGAAAGAACCAAGTAGTTTTTGAAAATTTCCATATCTTCAATCAAGACATCCTTGCGGTGAGGAATTATTTCTTTCCAGTTGCTTTTAGCAATTGCATTTTCAGCCGTCTCCATCAGACGGAAATTTTGAGCATCCAGGTTCGTCATAATGAACCATTTGTCATCATAATGATCGATCCAATATTCATGCTTTCCTCCTTTTTCAGTTGGTCTTGCCTCAAATATTTCAAACTCGCCAGTTGGATTGTCAGCAGGAAGTATGCGCATTTCAGAAGCCAAAGTTGCATAAGATCCAATCACCAAATATTTGTTGGACTTGGTTTTGGTTACATAGCATCCATAAGTGGTTTCCTTCTCTTCATAAACCTCCACATCTTGGGAATTATCTGTCCCAAAAGTATGTCTCCAGATTTTACTAGATCTAAGTGTTTCGTCTTTGGTTGTATAAAAAACTGTTTTATTGTCAGAAGCCCAAACTGCACGACCGGTGGTATTTGGTAAAACATCCTTCAACATTTCACCCGTTTCAAGGTTCTTAAAAAGAATGGTGTATTGACGTCGACCAACCGTATCAATTCCATAAGCCATTACTTTATTATTCGGACTAACGGCCATTCCGCCTACCGCGTAATAATCAAAGCCTTCAGCCAAGTTATTTACATTGAGTAAAATCTGCTCGGCAGCTTCGAGCTTGCCTTTTTTTCTGGTATAAATAGGATATTCTTTTCCTGTCTCGTATCGATTGGCATAAAAATACCCATTATTGAAATAAGGAACAGAGGCATCATCTTGCTTGATTCTACCGATTATTTCATCGTATAGCCGATCTTTTAATGGAGCAATGTGCTTTAGAGCAGCATCTTTGTAGGCATTTTCAGCTTCTAGATAAGCAATCACTTCTGGATTTTCTCTTTCATTCAACCAGTAATAATTATCTACTCTTTTGTCACCATGAGTGGTCAATTCTTTTGGAATCATTTTGCAATCTGGAGCGGCAATGTCTTGCATCGTTTTCTGGATCTTCACTTGTTTTGATTTTTGTGTTGTAGTAATTTTCGATGGATTATTTTGGGAAAAGCCATTCAATGAAACAAATAAGCCAATCAATAGGATACTTATTAAGTTTTTTGAGAAAAAGTTAATGTTTAACATGGTCGGGATTTTTGAATGTTTTGAATACCTGAAAGTCTAATATCTGTAAGTCTAAAAATATGAATGTCTAAAATTCTGAATGTTTGAATGTTTGAAATTCTATCACTAAAAAGACCACTTCAATCGAGTATTTAACAAGCCATAGAAGTCTTTGTTTAAAGGAGCTGGTAAAATTTGCTTTTCTGTAATTTGTGCAAGTATATAAAAATCTAAGTTTTCATTGAGAGAAAATGTTACTCCTGGTAAAATAAAATACGCTCCACTCTCTGGATTTATTATAGAGGACAGGCTTGCATTGATTAATGGGCTGACTGAATAGTTCAAACTTAGGATAAAAGCCCACCTGTCTGACCATAGGTTTTTAGGGCCAAGCGAGGAGCCTGAAAAAGCATCTGTTAAGACATTTTGCTGATCTGCAGAACCAAATTGGTTGTATAAAATTTCTGTTTGAACCAACAGTCCCATGTCAAATGAATAATCGATACCAATGGCAGCCACCAGTCCTTCTTGTGAGAGGCTGTCAGTTGGAACGAAATAAGTCATTTCACCCTTGAAGCCAGCATTTTTGATATTGCCTGCCCAACCAGCTCCCAGGGCAATGTCAGTTTTAAAACTAGATGCGATCAATTGAAAGTCATAATTCCATTTATTGAAAGCATATTTTATTCCATAAATACTTTCTTCTTTGAAATTTTTATTCGGATTAAACACCACTTCAATTTCCCTATTTTTCTTCATGAAATAATTCACCCGAATGGCATCAGACCCTGGACGTTCTTCATAGTCAAAGTCCAGAAAGGAATAAGCATTAAAAAGGTCGTTGGGATTCCAAACCCAATTTTTGCCCCAATTTACTCTTTGTCTTCCTATTCGAACTTGCCAATTTCCTTTGTACCAATCAACCCAAAAGCGATCGAGATGTGTGTTGATCAATAAAGAACGCCCATCATAAATTGTATAGGCCAATGGCAAAAGATTTTCATTGGGCTCCAATAATTCTCCATAAGAAAGTGGAATATTTAAATCTGGATTGGCTTCTATTATTTCACTAAAAGCCTCAAAAGTATCATTCATATACTTGGGGAATTCACCAAATATAATTTGGTTTCGCAGTCCCATTCCTACTGTGAAATTTTTGTTGGGAAACCATTTAAAATTGAATCGATTGTGAATTCTATTTTCACCAGTCAGGTCTTCAAAACCATCGAACATGTAAAATGATTGGAGGTCTTTCAGATAACCGTTGAAAGTGTATTTTTTTTCTTTCTTTTCCTTTTTCTCTTTTTTCTGAGCATTCAAGTCAAAGTCAGGAAGGATTAATAAAAATCCCAAGGAGATAAAAAGATTGATAAAGAATTTAGTTCGAGTCATTGCTGGACTTTAGACTTTTGTGGTTTTAGTTTTTGCCCTTCGTTCAAAAGAGCTTTAGAGCTTTGGACAATCCTGAGCATCTGAGCATCTAAACATCTAAACTTTTATCTGAAGCAATCAATCCATCTTCCAAAGTAATGACTCTTTTTGCGCGCTCCACTACCCTATGGTCATGGGTTGAGAAAATAAAAGTAATGTTTTCTTTTTGGTTCAAATCCTGCATGATGTCCAAAAGAGTATTGGCAGATTTTGTATCGAGGTTGGCGGTTGGTTCATCAGCCAAAACGAACTTTGGTTTAGAAGCCAATGCTCTAGCTACGGCAACCCTTTGCTGTTGCCCTCCAGATAATTCAGATGGTCGACTGTTAACTCTGTCTCCTAGTCCAACAGATTCCAATAATTCCTTTACTCTCAAATTGATTTCACTTTGGGGCCTTTTTTGTAAAAGCATTATGAACTCTACATTTTCCTTGGCTGTTAAAACAGGGATGAGGTTGTAGGCTTGAAATACAAATCCAATGTTGTTCAATCTAAAATCTATCAACTCATTGTCTGTTAAACTGTCTATTGCGGTTCCTCCTATTTCTACGGAACCATCTGTTGGAGTATCAAGGCCACCGATGAGGTTAAGCAAGGTGCTTTTACCAGAACCAGAGGGGCCAACTATGCAAGAAAACTCCCCTTCATGAAAATCCAAATCAATTCCCTGGACAGCATGAACAGGCACTTTATCTGGATTGTAGGTTTTGCTAAGATTGCGAATCTTTATTATTTCCATATATTTTTTCTAGACTTTAGATTTTTATTAGACCTTAGATTTTTTTCAAAACATTGTAAGTGTTTTGTCTACGCAAAACACTCAAATATGCTTGACACTTCGATAAGGCCTCGGTCAACGCTTCAATAGAATCTAGCATTTAATGTTTAGCAGAGGGTACATTTTTCTTCAAAACCCAATGTGTTTAATTCTACTGTTTAAGCGTGGCTAACAATTTTTAACCTTTTTAACCGCCCATAAAAGTAACAATAAAACCATGCCTTTCGTTTTCAATAAAACGATTAATTCCATTAAAAAATTAAAATCTTAACATTTGCAGGAACCATACATTGAACTTTTTTTAAATATCTAGGATTATAATAGTAACTGGGATACCTAAACAAAATAGAATGGTCTGATCTAGAAGATCTTTAGAATTTAGTATCAGATTTGGAAAAGTTCACAATATTTCTTCACGTTAAAAATAGAAATATGAAAATGTTCGTTCCGTTTTACAATGAAAGAATCCCAATCAACCTTGATTGGCCGCAACTTCAGGCCAAATTGCGTGTTGCTTCGGGCAAAGATTCTAATCCTTTAAAACACGATGCTTCGCGAAACTTATTGTTTGCCAAACATTTTACCATAGCAAATAAATGGTTCAGCATGATTGGTTACAGATCTGGCAAAACTTTCTTTGCCGGACAGTTGACTGGTGTTTTTAGAAAAGGGGTTTTTCAAAACGAATTAAAGCTAAAGTTTAGACCTAGTATTCAAAACCTGATGGTTTCAATCGTTTATCTTTTGTTATTTTTCTTTTTAATCTTTCTCTGGATTGCAACTTTGTTGGTCTATGAAAAAGTATCCATTTTCATTTCATTGCTATTGATACCAGTAATTGGAATTTATTTTATCAGAAACAGAGGATTTCACAAACAGGTAGATGAAGTGAAGAGCCAAGTTTATAGAGTATTGGAAAGTTAGGCATTCCGCAGAACTTTTAATGTATTCTTGTAAAATTTCAGGGGCTTATAAAAACAAAAAAAGGCTGCATCAATTAATGATGCAGCCTTTCAGTTTTATTTAAGACTAAAAATCGTGGGATTTCAAGCTAAACAAATCCGCCATTAGTCAATGACCAAGGGCTAATTGCCTATCATTGACCACAATCTTTACAATCGATAATTTCATCAATCTGTATTCCATCACAACCATCTCCACCCCAAGTAATACAAGCTACTGGATCAACAATCACAACTGTGTAGTTACCGATCGTTGAAGGAGAATAATACGGACTACCAACTACAGTTGCTACTAAAGCGCCATCTAAATACCATTCTAATGTCCAATTTACTCCTACTGCTAAAGGCACAGGTGGTTCGCTTGAATCTAATGTGGCGTATATGGCATTACCATTGCAAGCTCTTGCCAAACCAACACAAGATGCAAATATAGGATCCGTACAATTTTCGATGAATAAGAAATCGAAATCTTCATTCATAACATCCTCACCATTGCCGACTGTTATTCCCATTCTTGGATTGACCGCCCCTGATGGACAAGTCAAACCTGAATCATCTATCATAACTGAATAGACCCCACAATCAACTCCTGCAAAAGTATATTCACCAGTTACTGCATCTGTCATTACTGTTGCAATGGTTGCACCCAAATCATCTATCAAGGCAACACTGATTGGTGGGTTTGGAATATCTCCGCCTGTTCCGTCACAGTTATCATCAACTGTTACTGCCCCTGAAATACTTCCTACGCAAATACATTCTTCTCTTGTTACAACTATCGGATTCGACAAAGCAGCACAAGTTGCAGCTGCAACTAAATCCAAAGCATTGTCTCCAACTGCTGGCGCAAAGTTAGGGTCTTCAAAATTCACCCACCAGATTGAACAGACTCCAACTCCGGCTCCATCCAATGTAAATGGTGGGCCAGCTGGCAATCCTAAAATCATTCCTGCTGGATCGGTTATTACCCAAGCTCCATTTGCTCCGATTCCTGCATCGTCT
>CALBCY010000216.1 GCA_937927195.1 uncultured Chitinophagales bacterium | reverse complement strand
CAATGCTGGAGATTTAGCTGGAGATTGCTTTGACCTTTCAAATCCTATTGAAGTAACGCGTCTTGGACCAGAAGATCCTGAATGCGCTCCTCTATGTACTGCTTTAGGTGGTGAAATAAGTACTGACGATAATACTACATTCTGTGTAGGTGATGGAGTTGCTGATTTAGTATCAGCAACAGTTGACGGAAATGCAGGTGAGAATACGGCATGGGTAATAACGGATGAAGATTTAAACATCCTTGATATTCCTGCAGGTCCTCCATTTGATTTTGATGGCGCTCCTGCTGGAGTTTGCTTGATATGGGCATTGAGCTGGGACGGCGACTTAGCTGGAGCAGAAGTAGGTGCCAATGCTGGAGATTTAGCTGGAGATTGTTTTGCACTTTCAAATTCAATTGCTGTAACTCGTTTAGGAGCAGATGATCCTGATTGTGCACAAGCAGTAGCTGGTTGTACTAACCCAGTTGCATGTAATTTTGATGCTGCTGCCACGGAAGATGATGGAAGTTGTGCATTGATAGGAGATCCTTGTGGTGCTGGTGGAATTTTAGATGTTAACTGTGAGTGTTTGCTGCCTGAATGTGAAGCTGCTGCTGGTTCAATAAGCACTGTATTTGCTGAATTCTATTGTGCAGAAGACGAATCAACTGTTTCTATTTCTTCTACTGGATTTAATGCAGATGCCATTTATGTTCAAGCTTATGTTTTAACTTCAGGTTCTCAATTTACAATTGTAGGATTGAGCTTTGATGGAAGTTTTGATACTCCTGGTCCTGGAACATACAACCTACATGCATTGAATATTGCAGCAGGTGAAGTACCAACTGATTTAGGCGCCATAATTGGTGTGAATGCTGGTGATGTTTTAGCTGGAGTTGCGTGTTACGATTTAGCTACTTCGACTTCAACTTTTACAGTTCTTAATCCAATTACCATCTTATTGTCTGATTACGATTGTAATATTGAAACTGGGATTGCTACTTTATCGGTAAGTTATGACGGAGGTTTCCCTGAATTTCAAGGTGCAGGTACTTACAATGCAAGTGGTGATATTAATGGTCTAGTTGATTATGGTGAAACTTATATTCTTGACTTTACAGATAATTCTGAAGTATTCTTTAGTGCAACAGATGATTTAGGTTGTTTTGCTTCTTCTGAAGAAGATTTCGGATCATGCCTGAAGAATGCTGTTGAATTAACTAATTTCAATGGAACAATTGAAAACAATGGTAACAAGATCATTTGGTCTACATCAACTGAATTCGAATCAGAAGCATTCATTTTAGAAAAAGCAACAGATGCAAGAGGATTTGAAACTATCGGAGAAGTTAAATCTTCTGTTAATAGCAATGTCACTTTGGACTATTCATTCCTTGATACTGAAGTTACTTATGGAACTGCATATTACCGTTTGTCAGAAAGATCAATTGATGGAACAGTGAAAATTGTTTCTGATGTTATCAGCTTAAACAGAAAGTCAGACTTGTCTGGTTTGATTGAAATTGCACCAATTCCTGCTCAAAACTTTGTAAACATCAATTACGGTGTTTCTCAGGAAGGTGAAATCGTTTTCTCTGTTTATGATATTACTGGAAAGCAAATTGATCTAATTCGTGTAAATGCTGAATTAGGTTTGAACAATATGAATTTAGATATTACTGATTATGCAATCGGTAATTACTTCTTACAAATGTCTTATGCTGGTGAGCAAAAAACTGCTCGTTTTGTGAAAGATAAGTAAGCTTCAATACGATAAAATTGAAAGCCCGATGGTCAAAAATTGACCATCGGGCTTTTTTTGTTTTACCAACTTTGTTGTAGCAATTTAGTATTGTCTTTAAAAATGTCCCATAAGAGCAGGGAAAAACTCCTCGACTTATTATCCAAATATCAGAAGTACTTTTTAGGATTGGCTATTTTCTTGTCTCTCTCTGCGGTTTCAATCACCTATTCTGAAGGAGAAATCCAACTGACTTTTCGTAATTATCCCGCTCTCATCCTTTTGTTGGTTGCCATTAGTATTGTCTTTGCCCTCCTCTACATAATGGTAGATAAGCAAAGAATAAAGACGCTGTCTGATCAAATCACAGAACGTTCCATCGATATCAATGATGAGTTTAAGGAATTGTTATTGGCCTTAACTCCAGAACAAAGGAAGGTTTACGACTTGATTATATCAGGAAAATCTAATAAAGAGATTATGTCCGATTTATTCATAGAACAAAGCACTTTGAAATCACACATCAATCAAATTTATAGGAAATTGAACATCAAAAATCGAAAAGAACTAAAATCTAAAGATGCCAAATTAATGTGCTGATAATCAATGATAAATAACTGTCTCAACCCAATCTCAACCTGAAATTCAACCCTTTTTCAACCCTCCTAAAGTTGATTCTCTTAAAGTTTTAAGTCAAATTTGGACAAACAAATTGATTTAAGATGAAAAGCAAATTATTATACCTATCTGCCTCTTTAATTCTTCTCAGCCTATCCTTTAAATTTGACAATTCAGAGAGTGAAAGTCAAATTGTTTGGATGTGGGAAAACAACATTCAAGTACCGATAATTTTGATTGGAATGTCTCTTGTTTTTGTTGGAATGCATTTCTATTTGGTCAAGCAAAAATTTCAGAAGAAAAAGTAGTATCAAGTTTTGAGAAATAAAATTCACCAACGCATTGTAATTAAATGTTATGAGATTTTTTATAATATTTAATTTTTTGTATTTTTGAAAAAAAAATATGAATTACAAATCGTTTTTATTTACCCTTCTATTCGTTTCATCTATAATTTTTAGTAAAACTATTGTTGCAAATGAACTACAGTTTTCAAATATGGAGAATGTTGTTCCAACAGAAACTGTTCAAGTATATGTCTTAGAAGTTAACAACATCAATGATCATTTAAAACAGGTCTTAGAACAACATTCAAAGATTAGATCTATTGCCAATGAAGGCAGTAAAATGAAAGTTATTGCTGATACTTCATTTACCCTTGACCAATTGTCAAAAGTCTTTGAAAGTGTGGGATTGGATTTTCAATTATTAGATAGCTTTAGAGCGGAAATCAAATTGTGAAACTTGATTTTGCAATTTTTCAAAACAGAATGATTATCAAGATTTAAAAAACAACACAATGCTAAGAATTTTATACAAAACAAGCCAAGTATTTCTTTTAATGACTGTTTCCATTTTCTCTTTTGCAGATAACCCATGTGATGAGACTAGTTTTTCTGTTTGCGAAGGTTCAGTGATGGATACCAATAATCAAACGGCAGGTCCGACTACTATTTCTGCCTATTTCTGTGGTTCCTCTGAAAATACAGTATGGTCAACTTTTATAGCTTCAGGATCGGGAAATGCGTCTTTAAATACTTTTGGTTCTAATTACGATACTCAAATGGCTGCCTATCAATACATTGGTGGAGCTGATCCTTGTACGGATATTGGTGGTTATGTTGAAATAGATTGCAATGATGATGCCATTGGGCTTCAATCTGAGATAAATTTGAATGGCCTAAATCCTGGTGAAACATATTATGTTGCCATTGATGGATTTGGTGGTAGTTCAGGGAATTTAGTGGTGTCCTATGACCCCAGTACAGCTTCGGCTACAGCCGCAGGTCCCAATTGTTTTTCTCAAGCAGAGATTCCGACCTTATCTGAGTGGGGATTGATTTCATTGGCTTTGCTTTTAATGATATTAGGATCAATTAAATTGACGGTTTCCAATACCGAATTTGCAAGTTTTGGCAGCAGCAATGTTTCAACAACAATTCAGGATAAATATAAAACTCCTTTTGATTGGAATGTATATTTCAAATCCTTGACTGTGACAGTGGGGCTAGCATTGATTGGATTCTTTGCATGTTTTATTTTGTTTGGTGAAATCTTTTCAAGTGATCTTATCGGAGTTGCTTTTGCTGGGCCACTTTTTGCCTACTTGTTACATTTATTATACCTCATTGAATCTAATAAGAAAAACTAAGCTTAAACAAGTCATTGCATTACAAAAATAAAAAAAGAGGAACCTTATTAAAATTATCAAAATTCGGTTCCTCTTATTTTTGAAATTTGTTTCTTAACATTGATTCTAAAAATAAATATTCTGTGCCAATCTATAAGTATTGGAATGTGCTTCAATGATAACCGAAAGCTGTTCAGAATAACCTCCTCCCATGACAACTGTCACTGGAATGTTGTCTCTTTTACAAATAGATAAAACCATTTCATCCCGCTTCTTGCAACCATCAATGCTTAGCCCCAAGCGTCCTAGTTTGTCTGTTTTCAAAACATCAACACCCGCCTGATAAAAGATGAAGTCAGGTTCTAATTTATCAACCAATTTTTTTAATTGAAAATCTAGTAGCGTGAGGTAGCTTTTATCATCCGTTCCATCTGCAAGCCCAATGTCCAAATCAGACTTTTCTTTCTTTAATGGGTAGTTCTTCTCTCCATGCATACTGAAGGTGAAAACCTTTGAATTTTCACCAAAAATTTCAGCCGAACCATTGCCTTGATGGACATCTAAATCAACGAATAGGATTTTCTGAAATTGATGCTTTTCGATTAAATGATTGCTCGCGATGGCCATGTCATTCAACAAACAAAAACCTTCTCCGTGATCTGTATAAGCATGATGGGTTCCACCAGCTACATTAAAACTGACACCGTGTTCCAATGCATATTCTGCAGCCATCATTGTTCCTTTCGCGATTACAATTTCACGATGAACCAAGGCTTTAGAAAGCGGAAAACCGGTCTTTCGAATGGCTTTTTTATCCAGACTTAAATTGCTCAGTTGATTCCAATAACTGCTTGTATGAGTGCTTAAAATTTCATTCGTGGATAAAGGTGGAGCTTCAAACAAAGAGGATTCTGAAATGCTCCCTTCATAAATTAGCTGTTCTGGCAATAAATCATATTTCACCATCGGAAAACGGTGATGAGCGGGTAGGGGATGATTGTAAATTTTTGACCAAGCTATTTTAAGCATATTATTTTTAGGGCTTTTAGCTTTTGGCCATTAGCCTTTGGCTTTTTTTAGGGCTCTTAGCTATTGGGTTTTGGCTTTTTTTAGTTTGGCAAAATTAAATTATTCTACCTTTTTCATTTTTTAAATGCCAAAGGCATTGCCCAATCATAATTCATAATACCTAACAAAAGTCTCGAGTCTTTGTTCGTCCCAATGGATCCATCTCCAGCCTTGTCTGGAACCAAGAGACTGGAAGTTCTCTGTTTCACTTTCAATCTGAATGTAAGAAGAAGAAGGGCTAATGTGCAAGGAATAATCTCTCAAAAAGATGGACCTTTCTGAATGATAATGACCACAAAATATGTGTTTGGGTTTGCTAATGCAATTGTCTATACTTGCCAATATTTCATCTGAATTTTTAATGGAATGCTTTGAATCCATAAATTTGCAGCCAGCCAAATAGATAGGATGATGGACAAACAACAATATGTTCTGGTTTTCATCTTTGCATTCACTTTCCATCCAATCTAGTTGAGTTTTGGAAACAATGGCGCTTGTACTGTCCAAAATCAATAACTTACCATAATCAGTCTTATGCGAATAAAAAATATCTCCCTCGCCTTCATAGCCAAAAATCTTCCTTATTAGATCAGGATTGTCATGATTTCCCGATAAAATCAAATAAGGCTTGTTTAGTTTATCCAATACTTTCTTTATCCAGATGTAAATCTGCTCTTCCCCAACCATGAAACACAAATCTCCTGTTAAGACCAACAGATCAAAATCGGTTTTCATGATTTGTTTAATCATTTTCGAAAAATTCTTTCGAATGTCAATATTATAAGGTTTCATCCCTTCTTGAGGAATGTGAATATCTGTTATTTGGATGATTTTTAGCAAGGATCAAGTTTTTTACTGATTTAAAGCATTGTTTATTGCAAAATTGAGGTTTTATAATTCAAACCTTATTAATTTTGCTCAAAAATAAAGAATTTGTTCTGGAATGAGTAAGCACGGAAAAATATTGGTTGCAATGAGTGGAGGAATTGACAGTACTGTCGCTGCCGCTATGTTGCATGAACAAGGTTATGAAGTCATTGGAATAACCATGAAAACCTGGGATTACGCTTCATCAGGAGGCAATAAGAAAGAAACTGGCTGTTGCAGCTTGGATTCGATCAATGATGCGCGCCAGGTGGCCGTGGACATGGGATTTCACCATTTTATTATAGACATTCGCGAAGAGTTCGGTGATTCAGTCATCGATTACTTTGTAGAAGAATACATCGCTGGAAGAACGCCTAATCCCTGTGTTATGTGCAATACGCACATAAAATGGAATGCACTTTTAAAACGTGCAGACGCCTTGGATTGCGAGTTTATTGCAACAGGGCACTATGCCCAAACACGGAAGGAAAATGATCGTTGGATCATTTACAAAGGGAAAGACTTGAACAAAGACCAGTCCTATGTTCTTTGGGGACTATCACAGGAAAACCTTGAAAGAAATAAATTTCCTATTGGGCATTATCATAAACCAGAAATCAGGCAATTGGCTTTTGATATGGGCTATGAAGAATTGGCAAAAAAGGCGGAGAGCTATGAAATTTGTTTCGTTCCAGACAATGATTATCGTGGATTTTTGAAAAGACGAGTAGATGGCTTAGAAGAAAAGGTAAGTGGTGGTGATTTTGTACTAACAGATGGGACCAAAGTTGGACAACATCATGGATACCCATTTTACACAATAGGTCAAAGAAAAGGTTTGGGGATGGCATTTGGCAAACCAATGTATGTAACTGAAATTAATGCAGATACCAATACCGTTGTTTTGGGCGAAGCCGAAGAGTTGAACAGAAATGGAATGTTTGTAAAAGGGATAAATATGGTAAAGTACCCTGAAATCCCAGCGGACGGTTTGAACAGCATTACAAAAATTCGCTATTTAGACGATGGAGAAGACTCTATTTTATTGCCAGCTGAAAATGGGAAGGTGAAGACTTTGTTTACCAGACACGTACAAGCCATTGCTCCAGGTCAATCTGCTGTATTTTACGAAGGAGATGATGTGATTGGTGGTGGATGGATTGAAAGTAGCTTTGAACAAATAAAACAAGCATAAGAAATAACAGCCAAGCATTTAATTTTAAGGTTTCAGTTATGGCTTTCAAAATTGAATTCATAGCAAGCCCAAACTTTCACTAAAAAAGTAAAATAAGAATTAACCATGCCTTTTATAGAAGTCATTCAGCCTGAAGATGCCGTTGGAGAGTTGAAAGAAATTTATGACTCATTGATCAATTCCAGAGGAAAACTTGCAGAAGTTCACAAAATCCAAAGCTTAAATCCGCAGACGATAGTTAAGCACATGGATTTGTACATGAGCATCATGTTCGGAAAATCGCCTTTGAAAAGAGTTCAAAGAGAAATGATCGCTGTTGTTGTCTCCAAAGCCAATGAATGTGAATATTGCATAGAGCATCACATCGAAGCAGTTGGCCATTTTTGGAAAGATGAAGAAAAATTGGAACAGTTTAAAGTTGATTTTAGAGAGGTCGCTCTAAGTGAAAAAGAGCATTTCTTATGTGAATATGCTTGGGATTTGACGCTGAATCCTATAGGAGCTAAGAATTCAAATGTTCCAGAAAAGCTAAAAGATGTGGGTTTGAGTGACCGAGCTATTTTGGATGCCACCTTAGTGATAAGCTATTTCAATTTTGTAAACAGAATTGTTTTAGGCCTTGGTGTTGATTTAGAAGAAGAAGCGGGTGGCTATCAGTATGGTTAAGATTGAAATTCGGAATTCGTACTTTGATATTCGGTCGTTTGATATTCGATTGTTCTTTTTTTAGTCAATTCGGTTATGATTGGCATAATCCCACCTATATTTTCGCGTTATAGTTTACATTGAATCAAAAACAAATTATGAAATTTTTGAAGTTGTTAAAAGTTCCTTTCTTTGCTGCATTTGTGGTGTTGCTATTGTTGAATGCCTGCAAGAAAGAAACGGAAGATATTACTCCAAATTGGGGCTATGATTACTTTCCTGTTGAACTAGGGCAAAGTCGCACCTACCAAGTAGATAGCACTATATATGACCTTTTTAATGAAAGTGTTTATACCCGCACACATGAAGTTAAAGAGGTTATCGCAAAGGAAGACCTTGATTTAGAGGGTAGACCGAGGTATACAATAAACAGGTTTATACGAACGAATAGCTCAACACCTTGGGGATCAATTAGTCCTAGGGTTTGGTATGCTGTAAAAACGGAAACATCAGCGGAACGTGTTGAAGAAAACCTTCGATTTGTAAAACTTAGTTTTCCATTAAGTGTTAATACCACATGGCAAGGAAATGAACACATCAATGGAAATGATGACCAGTGGAGCATCTACAATGATTGGTTGTATGAATATGCTTGGATTGACAGCAGCTACCAATTAAATAACGTGAACTATCCGAATACGGTTAGAATTTTACAAAACGACTTTTGTGAAGTTGAGGACTCAACGTGTCAACTTCAAGAACGTATTTATGGGGAAGAAATCTATGCGGAAGGAATTGGCCTCATATATAAAGATTTTCAGAATTTAAGATTGCAGGCTTCCTCCCTTCCTTCAAAAAATTCAAATCCATGGCCAGATCGTGCCAATGATGGATATAGAGTTACTTGGAAATTGATCGATGTAGAATAGATGTTGAATAATTGACACGGTTTAGGCTGCTCCCATCAAAATGAATTTGTTTGTGTTGAACAAATGAAGTCGATTTTATAGAAAAGACTTGTTTTCTGCTGAAATATGAAACTTTGAACTGGCCTTAAACAAGTAAATGGCAGATAGGCGATAAATAAATTGCTAGAAATTATTTATTATGTGCTTAAATTGAAACCAGAAATTTGATTCAATCATTTTGTGCTCACAGATAAAGCGTGTGCTATCTCGTTTGTTATCTAAAGAACAAGGTGTTTGAAAATAAAACCTAATCAAGAATGAAGATATTTTTCTCAAACCTCCCACTGTTATACAAGAATCTTTTTTCCAAAGTAATATTGGGAATGTTGCTGTTGCTTTTTGCTCCTCAATTCTCTCAGATTTTAGTGGCACAGGAAGTGGAATATAAATACTGGGTTTTGTTTGAGGATAAAGCAGGCTCGACATTTAGTATAGATCAACCTGAAGCCTTTCTTTCTGATAGATCGATAGAAAGAAGAAACAAGCAAGGAATTGCAATTACAGAACAGGACCTGCCTGTGAATTCGAATTATTTGAATGACCTTTTATTGTGGAATAACGATTTTACCATTTTGCACTTTTCAAATTGGTTCAATGCTGCTTGTATACAATTTGTTGGAGACAGTATGAAAACTGCATTGACCGATCTAACAGATTTGGATTTTGTGAAAGATACTTTATTGTTGAGTCAAAAATTCATAGATTCAGGTAAAACCTACCACGATAAATTTGAATTAGAAGAAGCTGCTCCTGAAGAGGATTGGGATATTAGTGAAATAGATGACGACTATTATGGTCCTGGAATCGATCAATTGAATTTTCACAATGCGGTTGATTTGCACGACGCAGGATACAAAGGCCAGGGAATGGTCATTGCTGTTTGTGACAATGGTTTTAAAAAGTCGGATGTCAATCCATTCATGGAGGAAGCATTTAGCAATGGACAAATTTTATCCGCTCAGGATATTGTAGAAGTAAATGATCCCAGTGTGTATGATTCTTTAGAGGCCAATCACGGTGCTAGAGTTTTGTCAGTGATGGCCTCGAATTTACCAGGAGAATTTGTCGGTTCAGCTCCTTTGGCCGAATACCGATTATATGCTACGGAAGAATCCGGTTCTGAACAGAGAATTGAAGAAATTAACTGGATTGTTGCTGCAGAACATGCCGATATTTCAGGAGCAGATTTAATAACGACTTCTTTGGGTTATTCTTTGTTCGATTATGAATCTTACAATTATTCAACTGATCAAATGAATGGTGACATTGCCTACATAACTCAAGCTGCTGATATCGCTGCTTCTAAAGGAATGATCATTGTCAACAGCGCAGGTAATTCAGGAAGCAGTTCTTGGAGAATCATCACACCACCAGCAGATGGAGACAATGTAATTGCAGTTGGTGCTTATGATCGAGATACGCTTTTGGCTTCATTTAGTTCACAAGGGCCTGCAGCAGATGGTCGAGTTAAGCCTGATGTTATGGCCTTGGGTGTCAGTACCAATTTGATTCATGAAGACGGATACATTACAACTAGAAATGGTACTTCTTTTTCTGGTCCATTAATGGCAGGGCTAATTGCTTGTTTGTGGCAGAGTGTTCCGGACAAAACAGCTGAAGAGGTTAAGCAGGCATTGTTTGAAAGTTCCTCTCAATATGAAAGTCCAGATTCTCTTTTTGGTTATGGAATTCCTGATTTCAAAGTAGCATTCGATTTGTTAGATGATGGATTCCCATTGGGTTTGGACGAAAATAAAATTGAAATTTTTCAGAAAAGCTATTTCTATGATCAAAGCTTTTATTTTGTACCAACAGAATCTGGTGAAATGTCCGTTCTTTTAAGAGATGCAAATGGAAAACAAGTCATGAATTGGGATCTAAATGTCAGTGCTAATATCTTGCAACAACTTGACTTGACTTTGATGGAGCAATTCCCTCAAGGAATGTATTTTATACAAACTTTAAAAGATGGGAAACAGCAAACTAGGAAAATTTTAAAGTCCAATTGATGTCTATTCAAATCATGGCTTTCTTTTGCAATCATCAATGGTTCCTCATCGGTTTTCCATTAGTGCAATCTTCAAATAAATAAATTAAATTTTAGGCTAATAAATATCCTCACTTTTGGTCATAAGACCAAAAGTAAGCGTAGTAAGCGTATGTTGGGATCTTTTCTATTCTAGATATTATGTTAGTCTTCAAAGTGTATAAAAAACATTCTCAATGGTTTAATAAATGCTTCAAGCAGCTATCCAACCGACCTTTTGAATCGGTCTGATTCTGTTCTCATTTATTCAGACCATATCCTTTAGATTAGCAAGCATAAAATTAGATTGCCCCTTTACATCTAATGTTTAAAATGTCGCATCTTAGGGGAAATTTTGCATTGATTTTCCAAATAAATGCTTAATTTTGGATCAAAATCGACAATCCAAACTCAACTTTCCTTCGGAACTTTGTCGATGATTTCTTTTTGATTTTCATTTTCCTAAACCTTTTAATTACTAAAGACCTGATTAGTAGTCTTTTGTAAAATGTAATTGATGTGCTCAATTAGTATATAAATTATTCATATTTTACAATATCCTAATAATGGTTTAGTATTGTCATCTTATTGATTACCAATTGCTTAAAAGCAGTTTATAATTGAAACATTCCCAAGTGATTTGAGTATAAACTGTTGAACGAGTGATGATTATAATTTAACACATGAAAACGCTATTTAAATTAACATTTCTGACTTTTATTTTTTCAATTTCTGCTGCTACTTCAGCACAGGTATTGTTTAATAATTTCCTTTCCAAGTTTGAAACTGGTTCTGTCCCTTTTTTATTGGATGAGAACTACATGGTTCATCAATTGGAAAATCCTACCAGCTTTGAAAACGTCGATCCAATTTTTCTGGAGTTTATTTTTGATGACAGAACAAAGGATAAAATATTTAACAATTGTGGAGGCTACGATAACTTAGATTCTTGCTTTGTAGTTTCATTTATATCCAAATTGAATATCAATCCTAATTTTCATTCATTGGTTTACTCTGAAAGATCCAATCTTACAAATGAACAAGAAGTGAAATATTTTTTATCGACTTTTTCTAAAGAAGGTAAATTGATTTCAACAATCGAATTGGCTAGTTTGAGTTATGAAAGAGGCAACAATGTATTAAAGGAAGGATATGTTTTTGACCTCGACAACATTTTTAGCATTACAAAGAGTTATTCAGTACCTTCTAAGGTAACGAGTCTTGGTAAAATGGATTTCAAATTGAACAGCAAAGGTAGATTGTCAGATCCTGTAATTATTAGTAAGGCTATTCAGAGAAGTTCTACTGAGGATGGAAGTATTGAAAGCCGACCATAGTAATATTCATTTTTCATCTTTAGTGCAAGCTGGCATTTTATGCAATACCTGAGCTGAGGCTTATTTTGAACAATGTTGTTCTTGTAATTCAAGGACATCTAGTTTATACAATTGATCGGGAAGTTCATTCCAGATATAGCCTCTTACATAACCCTTTTTAATTTTAGCTAAAGCTGTCTGTAAACATTTGCAGGCTTCCTTTGTTTTGTTTGATTCTATTAAAACTTTGGCTTTATAAAAATGGCCTTCAGGGCCATTGGGATAAGACTCGAGAAATGCATCGAAATCTTTTGCTGCTTTTTCAAATTCACCTAATTCTAAATGCGAGGCTCCTTTATAAATGTAGGCGTAAACATCTACAATTTCGGGATTTACTTCCATGGTAGAATTAATGTAGGAATCCAAAATTTGAATGGCCTCTTCATGGCGACCCAACATCTTTGTGCCGATTCCCCGCAATAGGGTAGTGTTCATAGCAAAAGCGGTTGCTGGTCCTTTTTCTATCTCCTCCATTTCTTCCAAAACTTTTATGGCTCCTTCATACTCTTTCAAGTAGTACATTAATGCAAAGGCCTTGTAGCCCATTGAAGAAAGATCATTTTTGGCAATGGCACTGTCTAAAGCCGCGAAACCTTCTTTGTAATTTCCTATCAACAGATTAACAGAAACTTTGTTGGAATACATGTCTCCAGTGGGAAAAATAGAAATAGCTGAATCAGCTAACTGATTGCCCATTTCATCCTCACCAAAATAGATTAATGAGATAGCAGTTCCAAGCATCTGTTCAGCAATCTCTTCATTGGACTGTACGGCAGTTTTATCAACAGGATTGGTAAGGGAGAAAGAATATGCTTCAACCTCGTCGCTGGTTCTAAATAATAATGCAATGAGACCGCAAAATATAAAGATGAATGCTATTTTTTTTAAAACTGAAAACATTTGTTGGCTGTCTTGCTTTGTTATCGGAGGTTTAAATTTTAGGTTTAAATTTTAGGTTTGAATGAAAAAACTATTTTAAGATTGTGGTTTAGCTTTTGTAATTCGAAAAGATCAGTCTATGGAAATCATGTTTGTATTTCCACCTTTTCCCAAATACAATATCGTCATTTTCCCTGTTAATGTCAAAAAAGCTTTTCCAAAGAATTGCTGTAGAAAAATATGACATTCTTTTGTGCGGGATCTCTATGGAGCTATTTCAATTTTTATAAATGCAGCATTCTTAAGGTAATAATTCGGTGAATTTTCCATCCATAATTTTAAAGGTTAAAAACTTTCGTGAATCTACTAAATTCCCATCACGATCTTTACCTGGAATCCATTGGTCAAGTTTTGCGCAAAGGTCGAATATTTTTTGCACCAAA
>CALBCY010000215.1 GCA_937927195.1 uncultured Chitinophagales bacterium | reverse complement strand
GGTTCAACTCCGGTTATTCACCCTAATTTATTGAAAAAGGATTGTGAGTTTGTGGTTTTGCCTGTGAGGGTTGGAGCAGGAACTTGTAATCCTTTTTTTTGTGGGGGGTGGTTTGTGGATTTAACGCAGAGACGCTAAGGCGCAAAGCTGGTGGTTTGAAAGTGCAGATGGTTTGTATATGAACACGAAGGCACTAAGACACTAAGTAGAAAAAAATATTTTCGGGATGTAGCTCAGCCTGGTTTAGAGTACACGTCTGGGGGGCGTGGGGTCGGAAGTTCGAATCTTCTCATCCCGACTTATAGAAAATCCCTGTTGACTTTGTCAACAGGGATTTTCTATTCTAATACCAATCAAATAAAATTGTTTATTGATTCGATAAGCCCGTTTAACGAAAAAACATTTTATTGTCTAGCTTGTCTCATTTCTTCCCCATCTCAAGTACAAAGAAAACCAACCATTCATAATTTTTCGGGACTATTTTTTTTCATTTCTCATTCGCCTATCAAAATCTTTTGAGCCAACCTTTCAATTCCATTTGATAGGCTTACAACGTACAATCCTGATGGTAGCGAAAAACCAGAAATAAGATGCTGCTGACTGTCCTGATTTTTACTTTCATATACTTGCTGACCTTGTAAATTGAATATTTCAACTTCATAATTTGTCCACTCACAATGTGAAATCTGCAATATGGAACTCGAAGGATAAATCTTTACTTTCAAACAATTTTCTTTGTTTGTTGATTCCGTTGCACTCAAACCTATAATCAAATTACAATTCGTGGAGTCCAGAATAACAACATTCAATACACCTCCAAGCTTGCAACCGTAGAAATTGATGTATTCATAATAAAACTGTGAATCCGAATTTACATTTTCTTGAATCAAGTCCTCGCCTGAAAGAATTTCACCAGTATTGTCTGGACCATTGTACCAAAGTCCTGAAGATGGATAGCCTGAGTCGTAATCCGTCAAATCCAAATTAGCATAAAAATAACAGAGTCTAGCAGTATCCAATTCTAAGTCGAATTCACCAAATACTTCTATCTCAATGGTTTCATAAATTTCGCAACCAACAGTATTCTGACCTAAATAAAAATTTTCCAAAATAGTATCAGATGATACTTGCAATATTGTCCCATCTGGCAACTCAAAGTCATCGCCCATACAGATGGTTGATTCGGAGTTGGTAAATACAGAATCAATTATCTCGAAATCCAAGACCGCCCCAAATTTGCAAGCCATATCGTTTTCTACTTCATAATAATAAAGTGTATTTTCATTTATATCCGTCTGATTCAGATCAGAACCTGTTAAAAGAATTCCTGATGCATCTTCACCTTCATACCAATTGCCTCCAGTTGGACTGGCTATATTGACGCTTCCCAAATATACTTCTGGAGAACCAGAACACAACACCACCGTTTCAACTTCAACCTCAATAGGTTCACTCAAAACAATTTGTAGATTTTGAAAGGTATCGCATTCCGCTCCATTCATAATCAAGGGAATGTTTTCTAGAAGTGTATCTTTTACAACGATCCATTCCGTCCCATCGGCCAATAACAATAAGTCATCAACGCAGGCCTCAATACTGTCTAAAACATATATCTCATCTGCTACAACAACAGACAAAACCGCTCCAATATTGCAATTAAAAGAATCAATTATTTCATAGTAAAATTTAGAATCAGGACCAATATCAGTTTGCAACCAATCTGATGAATTTAATGCTGCACCAACACTATTTTCACCTACATACCAGTTTCCATTCTCATTCCCTAAAACATAATCCTGCAAATTCAATACTGGATTAACAGCACAAAGAATCACAGGATCAAAGCTAATTTCTGAAGCAGGAAAAAGACTAATATTAAAATTAGTATACACAGGGCAGCCCGAATTATTGAACCCAGAAAAAACATTTTGCAGACTCGTATCAGCGTTGATCATTATTGAACCAGCCGCCCCTAATTCAAATTCACTCCCTAAACAAACAATTGAATCTTTTGCTAAAAATTCTGGATTCAAACAAAGCTCATCGCAGTCTATAGAATTTCCATCTGTTACCTCAATGTCAAAATCTTCTTGGTATTCACAACCATAAGCATCCTGCAAAAACACTGAATAGGAATAAATACCAGGCACGCTTGGCGCTGTATAAGCACCATTTGGGTCAAAAGCTTCATCAGACCAAACAAGATTTTCATTTACACCCAAACCAAATCCATTTTCACCAAAATTGAGACTCCATGAATATAAAATCCCATTGTCAATGAGAGGAAAAATATCCTCGATGTAAAGGTTCCATGTTCCAGAAACGGAACAACCAACAAATCCACCAAAATCTTCTTCTGGCAAATATTCACCGGGCGGTAAGTTAACTTCGTCTAAGGTATCTGCAAGCGCCACCATGGTCTGACTAGCATTCATGGAAAAGGTATAAATTCCATCTAAATTTTCACTTAAACTATTAAGACTTTCAAAATATTGGATAGCAATTAGCGTACCGTCTGGACATTCTAAAAACAAATTCACATCACCCAAATAACGGTGCTCTATATCTATCGAAACTAAAAAATCATCTACATTAGAAATTGTGAAATTGGTATTTTCAGGAATAACAATTGAAGAAACCAAACTGCTGGAAACATTGCCAAATGGCCATTCACCGACTTCTGATGAAAAGGAAACAGCATCCGTTTCAATTGGAAAGGGCTCAATTTCCAAAGAAAATGGATAGATTCCATTTGCACAAACCAGTTCAGGAATTTGCAATTCCACCATTGGCTCTCCACTAACTATTATTTCACGAATAAAAAGATCACTTTCACAAAGACCATCAGTGATGCTCAATGAAACATTGTATTGTCCGGATTCTGGATAAACATGGTTGACAACAGGAACTGTTTCTGTACTGGTCGAGCCATCACCAAAATCCCAATGATAAGACAAAATATCTTGCCCCTCATTCGCTTGGCTATTTGAAGCATCAAGTTCAAGACCATTTTCAGAAAAATTAATTGCCTCCTGACTGCATAAGTTGTTGCTTGAAAACTCAAAAGTAGCTTCTGGTTTTGAACAAATACAGGATACTTCATAAACCAGTTGAGTAGGCAAAGGATCACCCAAAGGATTTTGACAGTCATTGTTGAATCCAGAGATCATTTTAAAAGAAAGGCAAGCCAAAGGGTTGGATAAATCCACAATCCCTGAAACGTATTGACCTGAATAGGAAGTCAGTATCGGACCATTGTCGTCTGGTCCCTCATAAATTATGAGGGAATCACCATAGGCTATATATCCCTCCGTAAAGTGGATTCGTAAAAATGCATTAACGGCATCATCAGCACAATAGCTGGCAAAAACAGAATTTTCATTTCCACCATAACAATAGGTCTGAATTTCACCATTAAAAGAATCACATTGGGAACAAAGAGTCATTGTCAATAACTGACTAAAAATCAAAAGCATCAACTTCTTCATTTGTATTTTTCTGATTGGTTAAGAATTGATTCACCACGAAACCTTTAAGATACAAATAAGAAACAAAACATTAAATACAGGCTCGCTTTAAATAAAATTCTTTTTAGTTTCAGAGATCTGTTGAAATTCACTACCAACCCTACCGAATCAAAGTTACATTGCCTTTATAAATGGATTGCAGACCATTTTCAAACTCAACTTCTATCAAATAGAGGTAAACACCTATCTCCGCATCTTCATTTTTATTTTTACCATCCCAGAAATTCTCCTTAGAATAATTGATGAAATTATTTCTATTAAAGACCAATTGCCCCCACCTGTTGTAAATTCTATAACTGTTGATTGCAACAGGTTGATTGTCTTTTGTCAGCACAGGAAAAACATCGTTTAATCCATTTCCATCAGGTGTAAAAGCAGTCGGTATCAATATTAAATTATCTGTATCACAATACTTACCGTAAATGGGATTGTCCTCTTCCAAACAATTACAAAACTCAACGACAGAAGCATTTTCAACTGGCAGTTCGCATTCCAAATCAATTGTGAAAAGTGCACAAACTGCATCAATATCTGAGCCTGGTGTATTTCTATTGCAAAGGTCAAAATCGCCTGGAACATCCGTGATCCCGACTGCATCAAAAATCAGTTTACCAGCCTCAAATCCATTTAAAACAAAATCAATGTCCAATGCAGAATTCGCACCGTCAACAATTGCTATTTCATAAAAACCATCCTCATCAGCATCAGGAATTCCCAAGGATTGCAATTCGATTTTTGTGAACAAATCAAAAGGACGCAAGGCCACCTCAAATGGTTCTACTGCAGGGCCAATTTCAAAAAACCAAAGATCTTCGTTGGCATCTCCAGAATTACTCAGCAGGTTATTGCTAAACCCCACCTTCAAGCTTCCTCCATTTCCCAAGTAAACAAATTCAGGGACATTATCGGTGCTAGGATTGTCAAAATCATTGACACCCAAGGCGCCGGAAAGCTCTGTATCTGACGGTGAACATCCTGGTGTGTGTGAAATGATGTAATCTCCAAAACTCAGACCATTGGGACAAATAGAACAACCGTTTTCAAAGCCCACCAAATTCATGCAAGCAATCTCCTCGCAATCTGTGAGGCCATTGCCATCATTGTCTTTTCCATCTGCACATAAGAGGGCATTGTTTTCCTGCCCAAAAAAAATCAGTGGAAATAGAATCAACGAAAGAAATGAATTCCTCATAGGATGCTTATCTATTTGCTAAAGATAAACATTGTCATGCATAGTTTTTGGCTGTCTACCTGACAAATGAGCTGATAGATGATCCAGTGCTTCGTCAACAATGATAGGACGGCTTCCTTTGGAAAAAGAATTTATTGGCGCTGCGTTAAACAACCTGCTCCGTAGCTATGGCTAGGCAGAAGAACATTTGCCTTGATCAAAGAAATTTTTCCTCAAATTCAACCTGTCCTTTCATCCTTGACAAAACACTAGTGCTCTGTCAAGATAAAATCGACGGTTGATTTTTATAATTTTTGCTCCCTAGCTTCGTTGCAAAGCCTCGCCGTAGCTATGGCTATGCCTGCGTTTTGCGCCTTGCTAGGAATCAAATATCATTAAAAAATCATTCCGTCATTTCAACCTTGACAAAACACTAGTCGAATTATGACTTTTCAAAAATAATTAGCAAAACTTTTGTTAAGCTTATTCAAATATTCCATCAATAAAATTATATTTTTGGGCGAATCCCTTCGGGTCGGGCTGCTCCGGGCTCCGCTTCGCTTCGGTGCTGCGCACAGCTTACCTTCGGACGCTCCCTACATATCCCTTTCGCGAAATC